>JAQGKB010000064.1 GCA_028290345.1 Hyphomicrobiales bacterium
TTCTGGGCGACCAGCGCCTCGACGGCGTCGTCCTCATCCTCGTCCGCATCGGCGAGCAGCGAGGAATTGAGCGGCTGGGAGAGCTTTGAGCCATCGCGGTAGAGCGCGTTGGCCTTGAGCGCCAGACGCCAGGAAAGCATGTAGCTTTCCTTGCAATCCTCGACGGTCGCGTCGTTCGGCATGTTGATGGTTTTCGAGATCGCGCCGGTGATGAACGGCTGTGCTGCGGCCATCATCAGAATGTGGCTATCAACCGAGAGATAGCGCTTGCCGATCTTGCCGCACGGGGTGGCGCAATCGAACACCGCCAGGTGCTCGGGCTTCAGGTACGGCGCGCCTTCCAGCGTCATCGCACCACAAATGTGGATGTTGGCCGCCTCGATTTCCTTCTTCGCAAAGCCCAGCGCGGCCAGGATTTCGAAGGAGGGATCGGCCAGTTGCTGGTCGGTGAAGCCAAAAGTCTGCTTCACCCAATCGGCGCCGAGCGTCCACTGGTTGAACACGAATTTAATGTCGAATGCCGATTTCAACGCCGCATTGAGCGCGGCGATCTTTTCGTCGGTAAAACCCTTGGCGCGCAGCGTCGAGGGGTTGATGCCGGGCGCCTGGTTGAGATTGCCATGGCCGACGGCATAGGCCTCCATCTCGGCGATCTGGTTTTCGGCATAGCCAAGGGTGCGCAGGGCCGGGGGCACGGCACGGTTGATGATCTTGAAATAGCCGCCACCGGCGAGCTTCTTGAACTTCACCAGCGCGAAATCGGGCTCGATGCCGGTAGTGTCACAATCCATGACCAGACCGATCGTGCCGGTCGGGGCAATCACCGAGACCTGCGCGTTGCGGTAGCCATGCTTTTCGCCAAGCGCCAGGGCATTGTCCCAAGCGAGCTTTGCATGCTCGGCGACATCCTTGTAGGGCACCGAAGCCAGATCCAGCGGCACCGGGTTGATGGCCAGCCGCTCATAACCCCCGGCATTGCCATAGGCGGCATTGCGATGGTTGCGGATGACGCGGAGCATGTGCTTGGCATTGCGCTTGTAATCGGCGAACGGTCCCAGTTCCTTGGCCATTTCGGCCGAGGTCGCGTAGGAAACGCCAGTGAGGATCGCGGTCAGCGCACCGCCATAGGCACGGCCTTCCACGCTGTCATAGGGAATGCCCGAGGTCATCAGCAGGCCGCCGATATTGGCGTAGCCCAGCCCCAGCGTACGATACTGGAACGAGCGCTCGGCGATCGATTTCGACGGGAACTGCGCCATCATCACCGAGATTTCGAGCACGATGGTCCACAGCCGGATCGAATGCTCGTAACCGGCAACATCGAACGAGCCATCGGCCTGCCGATACGGCAGCAGGTTGACGGAGGCGAGATTGCACGCCGTGTCATCGAGGAACATGTATTCCGAACACGGGTTCGATGCATTGATCGGGCCGGCTTCGGGGCAGGTGTGCCAGTCATTGATGGTGGTGTGGTACTGGATGCCCGGATCGGCGCAGGCCCATGCGGCATAGCCGACGCTCTCCCACAAATCGCGGGCCTTCAGCGTCTTTGTGACCTTTCCGGTGGAACGGGCGGTCAGGTTCCAGGTGCCATCGGCCTCGACAGCGCTGAGGAAATCGTCGGTGACACGCACCGAGTTGTTCGAGTTCTGGCCGGAAACTGTGAGATAGGCCTCTGAATCCCAATCGGTGTCGTAGATCGGGAATTCGAGGTCGTCATAGCCCTGGCGGGCGAACTGGATGACGCGCTGGATGTAGTTCTCGGGAACCAGCGCCTTCTTGGCCGCGCGCACTTCGCGCTTCAGCGCCGGGTTCTTCAAAACGTCAAAGCAATCATCCCCTTGGCCTTCGCAGTTGACGCAGGCCTTCATGATCAGTTTGAGATGCTTGGAAACAGTTCTTGAACCGGTGACGAGAGCGGCAACCTTCTGCTCCTCCTTCACCTTCCAGTTGATGTATTCCTCGATATCGGGGTGATCGATATCGATCACCACCATCTTGGCGGCGCGGCGCGTCGTTCCGCCCGATTTGATGGCGCCCGCCGCGCGGTCGCCGATCTTGAGGAAGCTCATCAGGCCGGACGACTTGCCGCCGCCCGAAAGCTTTTCGCCCGAGCCGCGCAGTTTGGAGAAATTGGTGCCGGTGCCCGAACCGTACTTGAACAGGCGCGCCTCGCGCACCCAGAGGTCCATGATGCCGTTGTCGTTGACGAGGTCGTCATTCACCGACTGGATAAAGCAGGCATGCGGTTGCGGATGCTCGTACGAGCTTTTGCTCTGCACCAGCTTGTGGGTGAACGGGTCGACATAGAAGTGCCCCTGGCCGGGGCCGTCGATGCCATAGGCCCAGTTGAGGCCGGTGTTGAACCACTGCGGCGAATTCGGCGCCACACGCTGGCTGGCGAGCATATAGGCGAGCTCGTCGAAGAAGGTGCGAGCATCCTCTTCGCTGTCGAAATAGCCGCCCTTCCAGCCCCAATAGGTCCAGGTGCCGGCAAGCCGGTCGAACACCTGGCGCGAATCGAGTTCCGAGCCATAGCGCTCGGTCTCCGGGAGCTTCGCCAGCGCTGCTTCGTCAGGGACGGAGCGCCAGAGCCAGGAGGGAACGGAGTTCTCCTCGACCTTCTTCAGAATCTTGGCGACACCCGCCTTGCGGAAATACTTCTGCGCGATGATGTCGGCTGCCACCTGGCTCCACATCGCCGGTACGGCGATATCGTCGAGCTTGAAGACAACGGACCCATCAGGGTTGCGAATTTCGCTGGTGGTCGAGCGGAATTCGAGGCTCGCATAAGCCCCTTCATTGGCCTTCGTAAAACGGCGTTCGATGCGCATTTAGCTCACATTCCCCAATAATTTTGCGGACGCGAACGCCCGCTGGCCGATAATACGGCTTCAAACCAATATGTATGACGCTTACCAACCAGGACCCGAATTGCCCTCGGATCATGCGATATTTGCCCTGTGCCTCGAGGTGTGCCGGTCTCATGCCAGCGGAGCTCGAGGGCTTTTGCTTCACCGAGGGACTCGGTTTCGATTGATAAAAATTGGCCCAATTTGCCGACCCGGTCAACGCATATGACCGACAACCTCTAGTAGCCAGCGTCTCGGTTTGGACTAAATCTGGTGTATCACATGTGGATTGCGGGGAAAACTTTTAACCCCGATTCGAACGAAAACGTGATTAATTTGGGCTTCTCCCGGCTGACATTCCGGGCTCGAACTTGCGGCTAAGTCCCAAGTTCTGCTGGTTTCCGGGCGCCAGCCGGCTCGGCTGCTAAGGATGAGGCTTAACCCCTACCGATACCAACGCAAAACCGGGAACCTGAGCAAAGGCTGTCAAGCGCTATATTTGTGTCACAAATCTACCGAGGTGGGCGAGCCGGGTTCTGCCAGCAGATCCAATTCGCCTTCAGGGCGCAAAAATTGGTCCGCGCCGCTAGGCGCACGCCAACCCGCATGTTAAACGCTCCCTATGCCGCTAGCGGCACCATCTTTTCGATCCGGAATCGCCCATGAAACAGTTCCTTGCCGAAATTTTCGTCTGGTGGAGTGGTCAGACCTGGGGCACCAGACTCTTTACCCGCCTGCACGGCGTCTATGTCGGCACTGACGAGGCTGGCAACCGCTACTTCGAGGAACGCACCGGACCGCGCCGCTGGGTGCTTTACAATGGTTACGCCGAGGCAAGCGCTATTCCTCCGGGTTGGCATGGCTGGATGCACCACCGTGTCGACGTTGCTCCGTCTGAAGAGTCATACAAGCCGCGCGTCTGGGAAAAGCCCCACCAGTCCAATCTGACCGGATCGGCTTTGGCTTATCGCCCCGATGGCAGCCTGTTGAACAAGGGTGAGCGCCCGCGGGTCACCGGCGACTATGATGCCTGGTCGCCCGAGTAGGCGCGCCTGCTCCCCCTCAGCCCGCCGATGGTCGGTTTCCGTGCAATCCGAAGCTGGGGCTTTGCGATAGCCCTGGCGTTAGGCGCGACGCCGGCGATGGCGGCGACGATCGCCAACCCGGTCGCGAGTTTCAACGGGCTCGACAAGATCACCGGGCGCGTCACAGCGTTCGACGTCTATGTCAACGAGACGGTTCAGTTCGGTGCCTTGCAGATCACGCCGCGCGCCTGCTACACGCGCCCGCCCAATGAGATCCAGCGCACCTCGGTCTTCGTCGAGGTCGACCAGGTCAGCCTGCAGGGCACGATGAAGCGCATATTCGAGGGCTGGATGTTCGCCGATAGTCCGGCGCTCAATGCCGTCGACCACCCGATCTACGATGTGTGGCTGACCGACTGCAAGCAGACCTCGACTGTTCCATCGCCCCAGTCCGCCAGCGCTCCGGCCTCTGCGCCTGCCGCCGGCCGTGGAACACAATAGCCTATCGGCGCTGGCGCCTGTTGGCGCGCCATTCCCGGAACTGCCGTAGCTTTTGCCTTGACCACTCAATCCCGTTGACGACCGGTCCTTGCAGGAACGGCAGGTCGAGGGCAAGCAGCAAAAGGCCCAGCGGCAACATCCAGACGCCCAATATCGGCAGGAAGCTGAAGATTCCACCGACAATCAGCAGAATGCCCAGCGGAATTCGGACTAGCCATGCCGAAGGCCGCCGCAGCCACTGCACTATTCCTGCAAGCCTGCTTGGCAGCATTGACTGCAACTCGTCGAACTGACGCTGCAGCCTCTCTTCGCTTTTGGACATCAGATCCGGCCCTCGTGAGATGATGCATTCTACTTGGGGCGAACGACTCCGAAAGCAAGAGACGACCCGTTACACACGCCTGGATTGATCGAAACAGGGAGAGGCGCCCTGTCACCGAACTCGCTATCCGTATCGCAGACTAGGAGGAATGCCGATGCCGTTCCACCGCGAAGAAATCGCCATTCCGGACGAGCGCTTCTGCCAGCCGAACCTCATAGGTCTCGCGCGGAATTTCCACCCCGCCCAGCGAGCGCAGGTGATCGGTAACAAACTGGGTGTCGAGTAGCAGGTAGCCCCCGGCGTTCAGTCTCTCGACCAGATGTGCCAACGCGATCTTGCTGGCATCGGTTTTGCGATGGAACATCGATTCACCGAAAAATGCCGCGCCCAGCGCCAAGCCATAGAGACCGCCGACCAGTTCGGTACCGTCCCACACCTCGACTGTGTGGGCCAACCCGCGCTTGAACAACTGGCCATAGAGGCTTCGGATCGTCGCGTTGATCCAGGTGCTCTCGCGATCGGTGCCGGCAGTGGCGCAGCCCTCGATGACCGCATCGAAATCGGTATCGATCTTCACCGAATAGCGGTGCTGCCGCAGGGTCTTGCGCAGGCTTTTTGAGATTTTGAATCCATCGAGCGGCATGACGCCGCGCATTTCCGGCGAGACCCAGAACAGGTCGGTGGCGCGGGCATCTTCGGCCATGGGAAAAATGCCCGCGCGGTAGGCGCGGATAATGAGTTCAGGCGTCAGTTCGATGGCAAAGGGATCGGATTTCTTCGACATATCCAACCACTCCTGGGCTCCGCAGCAGCGACGCCGGCACTCCCTATACTTTGTTCGCCGCCAGGTATTTTTCCAGCCAGTGGATGTCATAATTTCCCGCGATGATGTCAGGCTCGCGGATCAGGCGCTGGAACAAGGGCAGGGTGGTCTTGACGCCGTCCACCACAAATTCGTCGATGGCGCGCTTCAGTCGTTGCAGGCATTCGGCGCGCGTGCGGCCGTGGACGATCAGTTTTCCGATCAGCGAATCGTAATTGGGCGGAATGACATAGCCCTGGTAGATCGCGGAATCGATGCGGACACCGACCCCGCCGGCGGGATGGTAGTAGGTGATCTTGCCGGGTGACGGGGCAAAGGTTTGCGGGTCCTCGGCGTTGATCCGGACCTCGATCGCATGGCCCATGAACACAATCTCGTCCTGCTTCAGCGACAACGGTTCGCCGGCCGCAACGCGGATCTGCTCATAAACCAGATCGATATTGGTGACGCGTTCGGTCACCGGATGTTCCACCTGCAGGCGGGTGTTCATCTCGATGAAATAGAATTCGCCATTTTCGTAGAGGAACTCGACCGTGCCGGCGCCCGAGTATTTCAGCTTTCGCATTGCCGCCGCACAGATTTCGCCGATGCGAGCCGTCTCGTCGGGCGCAATCGTCGGCGCCGTTGCCTCTTCCCAGACCTTTTGATGCCGCCGCTGCAGGGAGCAGTCGCGCGTACCCAGGTGCACGGCGTTGCCCTGGCCGTCGCCCATCACCTGAACTTCGATGTGGCGCGGCTTACCGAGGTATTTTTCGATATAGACGGAGTCGTTGCCGAACGCAGCCTTGGCCTCGGTACGAGCTGTTCCCAGTGCCGTGCTCATCTCGAGGTCGTTATGCGCGACCTTCATGCCGCGCCCGCCGCCACCAGCCGTCGCCTTGACGATCACCGGATAACCGATCTCGGCAGCCAAGGCCTTGGCCTCGTCGGCGGTCTTGATCTCGCCGTCCGAACCCGGGACGACTGGAATGCCCAACTCCACTGCCGTCTTCTTGGCGGTGATTTTGTCGCCCATGATTTCAATATGGTGCGACGAGGGCCCGATGAAGGTGATCTTGTGCTCGGTGAGGATGCGGGCGAAGCGCGCATTTTCCGACAGGAATCCATAGCCGGGATGTACCGCGTCGGCGCCAGTGATCTCGCAAGCCGCAAGGATCGAAGGGATGTTGAGATAGCTGTCCTTGGCCGGAGGCGGGCCGATGCAGACGCTCTCGTCCGCGAGGCGTACGTGCATCGCGTTGCGGTCGGCGGTCGAATAGATCGCCACCGTTTGGATGCCGAGCTCCTTGCAGGCGCGCAGGATGCGCAGAGCGATCTCGCCGCGATTGGCGATGAGGACTTTTGAGAACATTATTCGATGACCGCCAGCGGCTGGCCATATTCGACCGGCTGCGCGTCCTCGATCAGGATGCGGGTTATGGTGCCCGAACGGTGCGCCGGAATCTGGTTCATGGTCTTCATCGCTTCGATGATCAGGATCGTCTGGCCCTCGGTAACCTTGCTGCCGACCTCTACGAACTTGGCTGCATTCGGTTCGGGCGAGCGGTAGGCGGTGCCGACCATGGGTGAGGTAAGGGTGCCGGGATTGGAGGCAAGATCATCAATGGCCGGCCCTGCGGTCGCGGCCGCGGCACCGGCAGGTACGCTCGGATGCGGCGTTGCAATTGCCGGCGGCGCATAGCTCGGCGCGGCGAATGTCTGCACGGACTGGGTCGGGTAGGAGCGCGTGACGCGGACCCTGAAATCTTCCTGTTCGATTTCGATCTCGGCCAGGTTTTGCTGATTGAGCAACTCGGCAATGGCTCGGATCAGTTCCTGATCCACTTGTGCCTTGGCCATCTTGGTATTCTCCCTCGGCAACGCGATGATCCTTTTGAGCCCCGCCGTTTTTGACCTATTCAAAATGGCGCTCAAATTCCTGTTAATTGGTGAACGTGTCAGAAAGCCGAACTTTCGCTAAGGGCGAGCATTTCTATAGCTTTTCCGCCAGAGCTTCGATGGCCAGTCTATAGCCGGTCGCGCCGAGCCCGCAAATCACCCCGATCGCCACCGGCGAAACGAACGAGTGATGCCGGAACGGCTCCCTGGTATGAATGTTGGATAAATGCACTTCGATCGTCGGCAGCGCCACGGCGCGCAACGCGTCGTGAATGGCCACCGAAGTGTGGGAATAGGCGGCTGGATTGATGACAATTCCATCGGCCGTGCCGCGCGCCTGCTGAATCCAGGTGACCAGTTCGCCTTCGTGATTGGACTGGCGGAAATCGCAGGCAAATCCAGCCGATTTCGCTGCCGCCTGACAGATCGCCTCGATGTCCGAAAGCGTTTGCGAACCATAGGTTTCAGGCTCGCGAGTGCCGAGCAGATTGAGGTTCGGACCGTTGAGGATGAGCAGACTTCTGGCCATAATCCCTGCCTTGTGCACTGGCACCCGCGCCAGCGCAAGCGGCACTACACGAAATGCACGAAAAAGGCAAAGGATCGCAAGGGATCAAGCGCTGCAGTCGGTCTTGCCGCACTTGCGCATGTTGGCGATGCTGGTGCGCAGCACGCTGATGTCAACCGCTCCCGGAATGACGGCATCGCCGATGATGTAGGTCGGGGTACCGGTGATATTGAGCTTGGCCGCCAGATCGAGGGACTTCTGCAATACGGCCGTTACCGCCGGCGTCTGCATATCGAGCTTGAGCGTCACCGGATTGAGCCCGAGAGTCTTGGCTTCGTTGAGTGCCGCATCCTCATTTACCTGCCCGCGGTTGGTGAACAGCGCCTGATGGAAGCTCCAATAGTCGGCGCCCGCCTTGGCGACGAGGACGGCAACCCGCGCGGCATCCTCGGACTCCTTTGAAAGGATCGGGAATTCCTTCAGCACGACGCGGAGATTGTGATCCTCCGCCAGCAACGTCGCCAGATCGGGCAGGGCGCCGCGGCAGAAACTGCAATTGTAGTCAAACATCTCCACCAGCGTGACGTCGCCCTTGGGATTGCCCAGCACGATGTGATCGGGGTCATTGAAAATTGCATCCTTGTTAGAGGCGATGGCCTGCCGCGTAAGCTGTGCCTGGGCGGCCTTGTTCTGCTTGTCGAGTGCACCGGAAACCCGCTCTAAAATGTGCGGATCGCTCATCAGGTATTTTTCGATCATCGGATCGAGCGTCGACTGGTCGATCGCGGCAATGCCCTGCGGCTTGGGCGTGTTCTGCTTGGCCAGCACGTCTTCAACGATGACGCGGATCGCGACCGGATCGACGGCAGCAGGTGCCTGGCGAGATACCAAAGTGGTGCCGAGCCCGCCGGCAAGAATGCCGACCAATGCGACGAGCACAATATTCAGACGCGCCATGACGATCTCCGGTTCGATCCTGAATGAAATAGCAGGCCTCGTGCAAATTATCATCAGCGTCTGAAGGCTCGTGCTGCGCAAATTCAATCCTTCGTGAAGACGAAACCACGCCCGGCATGGACTTTCCGGCGGGATCATGATTTCACGCAGTCAAATTCCCCGACCGGACGTAGCCCAATGAGCACCGAACTCGATACCGGCCTCATGCCGTTCCATGCCATGGAAATGGTGGCCCGCGCCAAATTGCTCGAGGCGCAAGGCCGGACCATACTACACCTTGAAGTGGGCGAGCCGGCCGTGCCACCCGCCCCTCGCGTTATCGAGGCCGTGGCCCGCGCGCTGCCCGAGGCGCAACGCTACACCAATTCCAAGGGCCAGATCGAACTGCGCCGCCGACTGGCCGATTATTATGCCGTCCAGCACGGCGTTGAGATCGATCCCGAATCCATCGTCGTAACCATGGGCTCATCTTCGGCCTTCATCCTGGCGTTCCTCGGTGGGTTCGAGCTTGGCACGCGGATCGCTGTCACCCGCCCCGGCTATCCCGCTTACCTCAACACCTTGAACGGCCTCGGCTTTCGGGCGGTCCAGATCCCGGTCACCGCTTCAAATGGCTGGCGGCTCAGCGCTACGGATATTGTCGCAGTCCACGCGCAACAACCTTTCGATGGCCTCCTCTTTGCCAGCCCGGCGAATCCAACCGGCGCGTCGGTCGACCGCGCAGGCCTGGCTGAAATCGTCGCGACTTGCCGCAGGCTCGGCGTGCGCCTGATCTCAGACGAGATTTACCACGGGCTCGACTATCGCGGCCCTTCTGTCAGCGCTGCCGAGTTCGGAACGGACTCGATCGTCATCAATAGCTTCTCGAAATACTATTGCATGACCGGCTGGCGCATCGGCTGGATTGTGCTGCCCGAGCCGCTGCTGCGAAAAGTCGAAATGCTGCAGCAGAACCTCTTTATCTCGGCACCGACCTTGAGCCAGATCGCCGCGCGGGTTGCACTTGGCGAGCGCGACTACTCCGAAACCCAGAAAGCCGGCTACGCCGAGAACCGCGGCATCCTTACCGCCGGCCTGTCCGCGCTTGGATTCGCCGTGGTCGGGCAGGCGGACGGTGCGTTCTACGCCTATGCGGATGTCTCCGCTTTTACCAATAACTCGCTGAAATTCTGCGAGGATCTGCTCGATCACGCCGGGGTTGCCGCGACGCCGGGCATCGATTTCGACCGCGTCGACGGCAACCGCTTCGTACGCCTTTCCTATGCCGGCTCACGCCAGACGATGGAACTGGCACTGGAGCGAATGGCCGGGTTTTTGGCCCGGCCAGCATGAGTTCTAGCCGCGCGGGACAAAGAAGCGCAGGCGATGCCCATCGGGATCGATGGCCACAAAGGTGAAGCCAAAGTCCATGTTGGTCGGCTCCTGCGCAATCTTCAGGCCAAGTCCGCGTAGCGTTTCAGCCCGCGACGACACGGCAGCCTCGTTTTGTTCCGTGAGACAGACTTCGATGCCGCCCGGCGCATTGGCCGGCGGCTGCACGTCGTCCTTGGCCCAGAGGCCGACCTTCAGGCCGTTCGGCAACACGAACATCGAGAACGTGGGTGCTCGGTCGACAGGGTCGACGCCAAAAATCTTTGCATAGAGGTCCGCGCTCTTCAGCGGGTCTGCTACATAAAGCAGGATGTAATTCAGCAGGGGGTTTGGCAGTGTTGCCATGGTCGTCTCCTTTGGTTAGTGGGGCAACCTTAGGGACGGGCGCTGTCAGTTTCCGGCAGTAGCTAGCTGTTCGGTTCGACGCCGTTTTGCTGACGCCATTCCTTTAGCATCGCCGCGCGTCGGCGCGGATAGCGGACGCCGGCGGACGCCATGCTCAGGATACGATCGACCCGAAAATGCCGGTAGTCCTGGCGCAATTCGCACCAGGCAGCGACAACACGGACGCGCTCGAAAAACCCGACCATGAACGGCCAGATCGTTCTCGCGCTCTCACTGAGATCGTTGTTGCGATAGTCGATCGTGAGCTTTTGCTCGTGCCGAATGGCAAGACGGATAGCGCCCAGATCGACCACTTCCGGCACCCGGCTGCCGCGCGCCACGAACAGCGTTGAGGTCTCAACCTGCTCGCGCAATTCGTCCGGCAGCACGGCCGTGATCTTGATCATCGCGTTACGCCCGGCATTGCCCAGCCGCACATCTGTCCATGCCGCGACCCAGCGCGAGCCCAGGACGAGCGCCTCGATCTCGTCGGCCGAAAACATCAGCGGCGGCAAGGTGAAGCCCGGGCGCAAGATATATCCGAGACCGGGTTCGCCCTCGATATCGGCGCCCTGCGCTTGCAAGGTCGCAATGTCGCGATAGAGCGTTCGAATGGATATCCCAAGCTCGGCTGCCAGCGCCGTTCCGGTCACCGGATTGCGATGTCGGCGCAGTAATTCGAGCAGATCGAGCAGGCGAGCGGCGCGAGACATGGGCGGGACCGAAGGAGTTGGTATTGGCGGGGCGAGGAAGAACCGCCGACCGCGTCTGAACAGTATAGAACGGATAGACCGACCGACGCGAACGCCCATTGGCAGGAGCCGCCAAATCATTGCGATCGGCCTTTCCGGCTGGGCCCTGTGGCTGCTGGTACTCGGGGTCATTACCCTGCGCGGCACTGGCCACGTGCCGCAACCGGCAAAACTCAAGCCATGACGCAAAAAGGGGCAGCGCAGGCTGCCCCTTTGAAAGATAGCTACGGCGAGGCGGCCTTAGTTGCCGCCGAGAAATCCGCGCTGCCACCAGCCGGCCCGCTTGGGCTTGGACTGCTCCTCGGTTTCGGCAACTTCGGGCGCCGCCGAGGAACTGACGACCACACCTTCAGGAGGCAATTCCTTCTTGCGGCGGCGCGAGGCCGGAGCTTCCGGTTCGGATTCGGCAGCCGGCGGCTTTGCCTGGGCAACCGGCGCGGTCACGACAACGGCTTCGACCGGGGCCGAAACCGCAACGGCTTCGCCAGCTTCCGACGCAATTGCCGCAACCTTCGGCTTGCGGGCCCTTGGCTTTGCCTTGGGCTTCGCCTCGGCCACAACCACAACCTCAGCCTCTTCGCCTGGCGGAGTGATATCGGCCGCGGCGGGCCCTGCCGCATCGGCAAGTTCGGGCGCGTCCGAAATCACGTCGGGCGCCACCTTGCGGGTGCGGCGAGCCCGCTTCGGCTTTTCTGCCGCCGCCTCGGCCGGAACTTCGGCTTCCGCCTCGACTACGAGGGGCGCTTTCGCCTCAATCGCAGGCATCACTTCGGCTTCGACCTCGATCGGCGCCGAACTCAGCGGCGGCGTATCCATGCCGCCGACCACCGCGCCGTTCACGCTCTCGGCCTGTTCGCCCTGGTCGGCGACAACGCCACCTTCCTCGCCAACGCGACGATTGCGCCGTCCGCCCCGGCGACCGCGACGGCGGCGCTTGCGCGGCTCCTCGCCATCCGGACCGGCATGGGTAGCTTCCGCGCCCTCTTCGCCTTCACCGGCCTCGTCATCATCCAGTTCAGCGCTGACGCTGTCTGCGGGACGGGCATGCTGGGGTTGGGGCTGACGCTGCTGCTGGCTTGGCTCGTCGCCACGCTCTCCACCACGCCGGCGGCGACGCCGACGACGGCGGGACGGCTCGTCTTCGCCGTGTGCGGGCGAGGGCTGCGGGCCAGAGGCCTCAACGGCTTCCTCCTCGGCTTCGACTTCTTCCTCTTCTTCTACCTCATCCATCTCGGCGGTATCGACGCGAACATGCTCCAGCGCCCGGGCCTCGGTCGGCTGGAAGGCGCGTGCTTCGCCTTTTTCGATGGCAAAGTGCGTCCCGCCGACATGATCGTCGGCAATGATGGTGATCGACAGCTGATACTTAAGCTCAAGCTGGGTCAGCGTGCCGCGCTTGGAGTTGAGGATGTAGAGCGCGACATCAGTCGGAACCTTGACGTTGACCGACTGGCCCGGCCGGCGCATCACATGGTCTTCGACCTGGCGCATGACCATCAGCGCAAGGCTCTCAACCGACCGGACGATGCCGGTGCCGGCACAAGTCGGGCAGATATGGGTCGAGCTTTCGACCACACCGAACCGAATGCGCTGGCGGCTCATTTCCATCAGGCCGAAATGGCTGATCCGGCCGACCTGAATCCGGGCACGGTCGTTCGTCAACGAGTCCTTGAGCTTACGCTCGACCGCCCGGTTGGAGCGGTTCTCGACCATGTCGATGAAATCGATGACGATCAGGCCGGCAAGGTCGCGCAATCGCAACTGCCGCGAAATCTCCTCGGCCGCCTCCAGGTTGGTCTGCAGCGCCGTGTCTTCAATATTGTGCTCTTTGGTCGCGCGACCCGAGTTCACGTCGATCGAAACCAGCGCTTCCGTCGGGTTGATGACGATATAGCCGCCGGAGGGCAGGGTGACCTGCGGAGAGAACATCGAGTCCAGTTGCGGCTCGACGTTATACTTCGAGAAGATCGGCTGATCTTCCTTGTAGAGCTGCACGTTCTTGGCGTGGCTCGGCATGATCATGCGCATGAAGTCTTTAGCTTCGCGATAGGCGTCATCGCCCGCCACGTAAAGCTCGTCGACTTCCTTGTTGTAGAGGTCGCGGATGGTGCGCTTGATCAGCGAACCTTCCTCATAGACTAGGCAGGGCGCCTGCGACTTCAGCGTCAACGAGCGCACATTCTCCCACAGCCGCTGCAAATACTCGAAGTCGCGCTTGACCTCGGCCTTGGTGCGCGAAGCGCCGGCAGTGCGCAGGATGATGCCCTGACCCTGTGGCACCTCGAGATCGCCAACGATGTCCTTGAGGCGCTTGCGGTCAGCGGCATTGGTGATCTTTCGCGAGATGCCGCCGCCCCGGGCGGTATTGGGCATCAGCACTGAATAGCGGCCGGCGAGTGACAGAT
>JAQGKB010000078.1 GCA_028290345.1 Hyphomicrobiales bacterium
AGGAACCAAGCGCATAACCCGCCTGCCGCAAAATCTTGGCGTCGCGCACGAAACCGAAGGTGCGGGCGCGCGAAACGTCCTCGTAATACTTGCGCGGCGTCCAGTCGAAGATCATCCGCTGCCGGCCGATGACACGGCTGTCGAAGTCGATTTCGAGGTCGAGGACGCGCCCGTTATAGGGCTCCAGCGCGGCGGACGCTTCGTTATGACGCACCATCACGGCACGCATGATCTTGATGTACCGGCGCGGTGCCGGCTGCACATCGAGACCCATGTCGACGATCGCCTGCGCGAAGGGCGCGGCGCTGCCGTCGAGGATCGGGCATTCCGCCCCGTTGAGCGTCAACAGCGCATTGTCGACGCCGAGCCCCGAAAGCGCCGAAGTCACGTGCTCGATGGTAGCGACGCTGACGCTGTCGCCAAGGTCAAGCGTGGTGCAGAGCGTAGTACGGGTGATTCTGGAAAAATGCACGGGCACCGGACCAACCAGGGTGCCGTTCTCAAGTCGTCGCGCGATCAGGATGCCGCTGTCGGCAGGCGCCGGTTCAAGAGTAAGAGTAACGGGCAATCCTGAATGGACGCCGAAGCCGCTGAACTCTAGCGCGCCCGAAAGCGTGCGCTGGCGCGCCGATAGTTTCTGCATACGAAATAACTCCAAACCAATAGCTAGCGCCCGCCAGAAGCCATATCCAAAAAAAACCCGGCGCGAAAGTCGCACCGGGTCAATCTCAAATGGTAGATTCAGGCGAGGTTAACCGTGTTTCCTCAAGAATGCGGGGATCTCCAAGTGCTCTTTGACCACCTGCGGCGCGGCCTGCCGGCCGTGCTGATCGAGTTGCCCGCGGGCTCCTTCCGGGGGGGCTGCAACGTGGGAAACCCTAGGCGTTCCGGCCTCTATGGCGCTCCGTGCCGCAGCGTCGTCGGAGGCCGTGTAATGGGTCTCGTCATGGGTCGGCTCCTGCTGATTGCGCAGGTTCAGGCCGACATTGGAGGCCAGGCGCTTGAACAGGGCGCGGGCGTTGCGCGGCTCGGCCTCCTGACGATCTTGTGCGTCTAGTGACCTTCTCGCAACAGCCGGAAGTTCCTCGGTGCGCGGCATGCGGCGCTGACCATCCGGACGGGCGGCGTGCGAGGGTACGTAAACACTCGGAACCGGCTGCTCGACGATTCGCGCCGTGTCCTCGTAGTGCTCGTGGCTGGCGGTCGGAATATAGGGCTCGACGGTGACGCCTTCATCGTCGGCGTAGCTCGACTGCAGCGGCTCGTGATGGGTGATCGCGTCGGCGACCGCCTGCTCCACCTGCTGTTCGAGTTCCTGGGCAGGATGGTACTGGATTTCCTGCTGCGGCTGCTGCACCGGCGGCACATGCGGACGCTTCACCGCGATCGTGCGATTGCTGTTCGGCTTCACCGGATCAAGCGCCTGTACCATCGTCGCATCGGTGCCTGTGGCAACGACGGAGACGCGGATGACGCCGTTGAGCGATGCATCGAAGGTAGCGCCGAGGATGATGTTCGCATCCGGATCGACTTCCTCGCGGATGCGGCTGGCCGCTTCGTCAACTTCATAAAGGGTCAGGTCAGGGCCGCCGGTGATCGAGATCAACAGGCCACGCGCGCCCTGCATCGAGACATCGTCGAGCAACGGGTTGGCGATGGCGGCTTCGGCAGCGTGACGCGCACGATCTTCGCCCGAAGCTTCGCCCGTGCCCATCATCGCCTTGCCCATGCCGCGCATGACGGCGCGCACGTCGGCGAAGTCGAGATTGATCAGGCCTTCCTTGACCATCAGGTCGGTGATGCAGGCTACGCCTGAATAGAGCACCTGGTCGGCCATCTTGAAGGCGTCGGCGAACGTCGTCTTCTCGTTGGCAACGCGGAACAGGTTCTGATTCGGGATGACGATCAGCGTATCGACATGGCGATGCAGTTCGTCGATGCCATCTTCGGCCAGACGCGTACGGCGATTGCCTTCGAACTGGAACGGCTTGGTGACCACGCCGACGGTGAGGATGCCCTGCTCGCGAGCTGCGCGGGCGATGACGGGCGCCGCGCCTGTGCCGGTACCGCCACCCATGCCCGCGGTGATGAACACCATGTGCGAACCGTTAAGGTGGTCGTTGATCTCATCGTAGCTCTCTTCAGCCGCCGCGCGCCCGACTTCGGGGTGCGATCCGGCACCGAGGCCTTCGGTAACCGCGACACCGAGCTGAATGATTCGCTCCGCCTTGCTGAGTGCCAACGCTTGCGCGTCGGTGTTTGCGACAACGAAATCAACCCCGATGAGACCGGAGGCGATCATGTTGTTGACCGCGTTGCTGCCTGCGCCGCCGACACCGAACACGGTGATGCGGGGCTTAAGTTCCTGGATATCTGGGATTGTCAGATTGATCGTCATCTGTGGCCTCATCTGGCTTGGTTGCACCAGTTTTAGGCTTCAATTCGTTAACTGAGCCCTAACAATTGCACCGATCCCGTTAACCATTATGCATTGTGCAACGCGATGGGCCGTCTGGTTACCTCTGGTTAAGCATGACGGGGTGTGGGCGACGAGGTGGTGGCCGGCCGCAGATGACCGGTGCGCCAGGGGTCATTCCCGAAAACGGGAATCTCTGTTTGAGGTGGGCGCACGAAACGGAGATTCCCGCGTCCGCGGGGATGACAATCGAGAGGTGGGGAAATGCTCCGCACCGTTGTCATCCCGTTTTGCGACGGGATGACGGCAGGGGAACCTTCAGCCCGCGGCGCGAATTGCCGGCTGGGCGCCGTCCGCTTCGACCATCTCGCGTCCAGTCTTGAGGGTCGCTGTCCACCATACCAGTTGGTCCAGCATCACCAGGGCTGCGTCGGCCAGATACGGGTAATCCGCAAACGTCTTGCCCTCCATCATCATGCCGATAGACTCGATGGCATTGATGTGGACTGTATGCTTGAGGCTGGCGATCTGCAGTTCGGCGAGGACCAACCGCAGTTGCTCGACGGCGCGCGCGGCACCCACTGCACCATAGCCCACGAAGGTCGCCGGCTTGCGGTTGAATTCGGTGTAAGCGTAGTCGAGCGCGTTCTTCAGCACGCCGGACATCGAGTGGTTGTATTCCGCGGTGATGAAGACATAGCCGTCCAGTTCGGCCATCTTCTTGCCCCAGCGCAGAGCGGCCTCATTGCCCGGCGGAATCCGCGCAGGCGAGGCATCTTCTTCGAAGAAGGGCATCGGGTAGTCGCGCAGATCGACGATCTCGAAATCCGCATCGTCGCGCTTGCCGGCAAGCTCAAGCAACCACTGGGCCGGCCTGTCGGCGAAGCGCTTGGCGCGGGTGGTGCTCAGCACAATGCCGATTTTTGGTTTCACAGTCACAATCGTCTCCTTAGTTACTGTTCGTAACGAAGAGAATAAGAGTGACCAGCGCTAAAGCTCAAGACGGCACTTTTTTGATAGGGACGAACAAGTTTGTTCGCCAGCTTGCCTAGTTGTCCACGTCGGCAGCGGCATCGAAAGCCTGGCGCGACCTTTCGATATCGGAATGATTGGCAGTAGCCCAGTTACCCAACGCCCGGAGCGTTGGAATGAGACTCGTTCCGCGTTCCGTCAGTTCGTATTCGACCTTCGGCGGCACCGCGGGATGCACGATCCGCTTTGCCAGGCCATCCCGCTCCAGCCCGCGCAGGGTCAGCGTAAGCATTCGCTGGGAGATGCCATCAATGTCATTCTGCAGTTCAGTGAAGCGCCAGCGCCGAATATAAAGCCGACCAAGGACCGAAAGCGACCACTTGTCCCCCATGCGCGAGAGAATGTCGCCGGTCGGCCGGCAGAATTCCGGTAGATGGGTCTGCCTGTCCTTGAAGATACGATTGCTCATAGCGAGCACCTAGTCCTTATGGCCCCGAGCCTCAAGGCCCGGCGCACTAAAAGCTCGACTTCAGCCATCCGCCGACGCGAGCGAAATAGCCATCCGTCCCGGTCAGCTTGCGGCCCGAGCGCGGTTCCGCATATTCCTGCCCGCAAACCTGCGGGTAGATCAGCATGCCGCCGACCGTGGCGAAGGCCGCGCCCTTGGCCATTTCCGGCAGGCCGGCAATCCCCATGGGGCGACCATTGCGCACGTTTCGCGCCAGCATGCGCCTCGCGACTTCCGGCAAGCCGGTGAGTTCGCTGGCCCCGCCGGTGAGCACGAAACGCCGCCCGCAGACGTCCATCATCCCGGTTGCCTGCATGCGGTCCTTCACGGCGGTGAGGATTTCCTCGATGCGCGGCCGCAGCAACCGCGTGATCGCCGAGCGCGGGATCTGCCCCGGTGCCTCATCGATGCTGGCACCGACCGGAACGATCGGGATCAGGTCGCGCTCGTCCGCCTGCCCCGGCAGAACGCTGCCGTAGAGTGTCTTCAGCCGTTCGGCATCGGCTACGCTCACTGAGAGCTGCCGCGCCAGGTCGAGCGTCAGATGATGCCCGCCAATCGCAATAGCGTCGGTGTAGACGACGTGCCCCTCGGAAAAAACCGATACCGTGGTCGTGGCGCCGCCGAAATCGATCGCGGCGACACCCAGTTGGCTCTCGTCATCGACAAGCGTCGATAGCCCGCTCGCATAGGGCGTCGCTACCAGCGCTTCGATCTGCAGGTGGCAGCGATGCAGCACCAGTTCGATATTGCGCATGGCCAGCGTCTCGGCGCTGATCACCGCGACGTCGACGCTGAGCTTTTCGCCCACCATCCCCATCGGATCGCGGATGCCCTTCTGGCCGTCGAGGGCGAAGCCGATCGGCATGGCGTGAACGATCGAGCGCTCCGAGCGTACCGAGCGCTCATTGACGGCCCGCAGCACGCGCTGCAGATCGTTTATCTCGACTTCCTGCCCGCCAAGCGAAACCGTCGCCGAAAAGGTCTCCGAGCCCAGCCGCCCCGCCGTGACGTTGACGATTACCGATTGCACCGTGAGCCCCGCCCCGCGCTCGGCCATGCCGACTACGCTGCGGATGGCGTTCTCGGCCTTGTCGAGATCGGTCACGACGCCGCTCTTGATGCCCGAGGACGGGCCATAACCAAAGCCGATCACTTCGGCGAAATGCGTGCGGCCCTTCAGGGCCTTGCCTTCCGGACGCGGCGTCAGGCGCGCGATGACGCAGCAGATTTTCGTCGATCCGATATCGAGCACCGATACGAGCGTAGTCCGGCCGGGCTGCACCGGCTTCAAACGCGCTGTCATCGATTCGGTCATCATCGTTTTATCGTTCCCGATCAGTTAGTTGGCGGTGCCGTATTCGGCGTCGCCCTTGCCGTGATGCACGGGCTTTTTCTTGTTCAGCAGCGCGAGTTGCGCGATGGCGTCCTTGGATGGCAGCAGGGCCATCATGCTGGGCACGCGCAAATCGATGACGGTGACGTCGCGCTCCAGCAACTGATAATTCTTCTCGAACATTTCGAGCTCATTCAGCGCCTGCGCCACCCCGGTTTCGGGCAGTTGCACGCGCAGGCCGGTTGCGTAGATGATGTCCCAGCGCCGATCCCCGATCCGCGACAGGGCAGCAATGCCCTTCTTCAGGTCGTCGAAGCGGGCCAGCGCGTGAATCATCGCTTGCGCGTCATCGGCCGCGCCATCGCCAATCACCAGCGGCAGGTCGCCATAGGCCCCGCCATTCTCGCCGATCTGGTTGCCGTCCTTGTCGACGACGAACGTCGAGCCGTCGACGCGCCAGCGCGCCACCGGCACCCTTTCGGTGACCGAGACCACGATGTGTCCCGGATAGATCTTGCGCACCGTAGCCGAGGCGATCGCCGGCAGGGTTTCGATGCGCTGCCGGGCGGCATCGGCATCGAAATCGACCGTCGACATATGCGGCTCGATCGCCAGCGCCTTGACGATCTCGGCCTCTTGCGTGATCGACTGGCCGCCAATGGAAATCTCGTTCACGGCAAAGCCAGCATCGGCGACCTTGTTCTGTGCCACGGTCTCGGCCGCGATATAGAAATCCTGGATCTTGCCGCGCACTTCGTAGACGCCGACGATGGCGACGCAGCAGAGCACCGCCGCCAATACGCGCAGCAGCACCCGCTTGTGTAGCACCCAGACATAGCCGGCATTGATCAGCGCGCGGCGGCCGGGGTTGCGCGGCGCGACTGGCAGCCGATGGCCATCGAACGCTATCGCGGTCGCTGTCATCGCCCTTGATCCTACCTGCTGCAACTCGCGTCCTCCACCATCCAGGAGACCAGATCTTCGAACGAATGCCCGGCGTACAACGCCTGCTCCGGCACCAGAGACGTCTCGGTCATGCCCGGCTGGGTATTGATTTCAAGGCAGACGAGTTCGCCATCTTCGCCCGCTGCGTCGTTGTAACGGAAGTCCGACCGAGACACGCCCCGACAGCCCAGCGCAGCATGCGCCTTGAGGCTCATCTTCTGCACTTTGTCGTAAATTTTCGGTGAAATCTGCGCCGGCACCTGATGAAAAGAACCGCCCTTGGCGTATTTTGCCTCATAATTGTAAAAGCTTAGATCGGTCATGATCTCGGTGACCCCCAGCGCCACATCGCCCATCACCGCGCAGGTGAGCTCGCGCCCTGGGATATAACGCTCGACCATGATCTCCTCGCCACCCGTCCAATCCTCGCGCAGGATTTCCTGCGGCGGATGGCTCGTCTCGCTCTTGACGATGAAGACACCAAAGCTCGACCCATCGGCGATCGGCTTGATCACATAGGGCGGCGGCATGGCATGCGCCCGCGCCACATCGGCCCGGTGCATGATCAGATGGTCGGTGACGGAGATACCCGCCGCCTTGAACATGATCTTTGCCTGATGCTTGTCCATGGCGAGCGCGGACGCCAGCACGCCGGAGTGCGTGTAGGGCAGTTCCAGAAGTTCCAACAGCCCCTGCATCATTCCGCTTTCGCCGAACGTGCCGTGCAGCGCATTGAAGGCAACATCGGGCCTGAGTTCGGTGAGCACCTGCGCGATGTCGCGCGCCACGTCGACCTCGGTGACCTGATAGCCCGCGCGGCGCAACGCGGCGGCGCACGCCGTGCCGGATGCGAGCGAAACGGGCCGTTCATTGGACCAGCCGCCCATGAGTACCGCGACATGTTTGGTCATGGGCGGAACTCCAAGGGGCCGTCGCTAGGGGTGGCGCCAAACACAATCCCCATCACACCTGCCCCACAAACACATCGCCATCCAAAAATTCACGCACTTCCGCCCCCGGCCCAAAATGCCCCATGCGCCGGATTTCCCACTTCAATTCAATCCCATGCTTCGCCCGCACCCGGCTCCTCACCGTCTCCCCCAGCAACTCGATGTCGTGCGCCGACGCCGCATCCAGGTTGAGCAAAAAGTTGCAGTGCTTTTCCGAGACCTGCGCGTGGCCAATCGTGAGCCCGCGACACCCGGCTTCGTCGATCAGCTTCCAGCTCGAATGCCCTTCCGGGTTCTTGAAGGTCGAGCCGCCGGTACGGGCCTTGGTCGGCTGGCTCGCCTCGCGCGTCTCGGTGATCTCGCGCATCCGCGCCAGGATCGCGTCCGGCTGTCCGGCAAAGCCCTCATAAACCGCCGAGGTGAACACCACCCCGCGCGGCCCGTTCGACTTGCGATAGAGGTAGCCCATGTCGGCATTGGAAAGCGTGATGATCTCGCCCTGCCGCGTCACCGCCCGCAGTTCCACCATGCGCTCGCGCGTCTCGGTGCCATAGCACCCGGCGTTCATATAGAGCGCCCCGCCGATGCCGCCCGGAATGCCGCGATAGAACGTCAGCCCGTCTATGCCGGCCTCCGCAGCAGCGGTCGCCACCTTGACGTCCGGCAATGCCGTACCAACCCTCAGCCGGTGCCCCTCGAGCGCTTCGACGCTGCCGAACCCCTTGGCCGAAAGCCGGATCACTACGCCGTCGATGCCGCCATCACGGATCAGCAGGTTCGAACCCAGCCCAATCACCGTCACCTTGATCTCGGCCGGCAGGTGCTTGAGGAAGAACGCCAGGTCGGCTTCGTCGGCCGGCTGGAACAGCAATTGCGCCGGCCCGCCCACGCGGAACCAGGTGATCTCGGACAGCAACTGGTTCGGCACCAGCCGCCCGCGCACATCCTCGATCCACGCTTTGAAACTCGGCAGCAGGTCCGGATAGCTCATGCCAGGACCGCCTCCTGCCCAATGAGCGCCGCAAGCTGGCCGGGCAAAGCCCCCGCCCACTGCGTGATGTTGCCCGCACCGAGGCAGACGACATAGTCGCCATCCGCCGCC
The DNA here is from genome assembly GCA_028290345.1 of Hyphomicrobiales bacterium. Taxonomy (GTDB): domain Bacteria; phylum Pseudomonadota; class Alphaproteobacteria; order Rhizobiales; family Devosiaceae; genus JAQGKB01. The sequence goes on from JAQGKB010000078.1 coordinate 8,230, forward strand.
CGGCTGGCGATCAGCGCCGCAAGGTCTCCCGGCTTGTCGAGCACACGGGCATCGCGATGCCCGCGCGCCCTGATGCGGTTGACCAGTTCTTCATTGGTGACGCCTGCAATCGGCGCCTCGCCCGCAGCATAGACCGGCGCGACGATCACCGTGTCCGCATCGTTGAAGCAGGCCGAAAAATCATCGAACAGATCATGCAGCCGCGAAAACCGGTGCGGCTGTACCACCGCGATCACATCGCGCCGCGCCGATTGCCGTGCCGCGCGCAGCACCGAGGAAATCTCCACCGGATGGTGCCCGTAATCGTCGATGATGGTGATGCCAGCAACCACCCCGGTCTTGGTGAACCGCCGCTTGACGCCCGAAAACCCCTTCAGCCCTTTGCGGATGGCATCGGCCGGCACATGCAACTGGTCCGCCACAGCAATTGCCGCCGTGGCATTGAGCGCGTTGTGCTCCCCGGGCATCGGCAATTCCAGGCCCTCGATGCGCAACTGCGTCATCCGGATGCGATCGCGGATCTCGACGGCGAAATGGCTGGTGCCGTCGATCACTTCGAGGTCGACAAGGCGAACGTCGGCCTGCGGATTGCGTCCATAAGTTATCACCCGCCGGTCGCGGATGTCCCCGACCAAGGCCTGAACTTCCGGATGATCGAGGCACATCACCGCAAAACCATAGAACGGCACGTTCTCGACAAACGTCAGAAATGCCTGCTTCACCGCGGCAAAGTTCTTGTAGTGATCCAGATGCTCCGGATCGATATTGGTCACCACCGCCACGTCGGCCGGCAGTTTTACGAAAGTGCCGTCGCTCTCATCGGCCTCCACCACCATCCATTCGCCGGCCCCGAGCCGGGCATTGGTGCCGTAGGCGTTGATGATACCGCCATTGATGACGGTGGGGTCCATGTTGGCGGCATCGAGCAGCGTCGCGACCAGCGTCGTGGTCGTGGTCTTGCCGTGCGTGCCGCCGATGGCGATCGAGTTCTTGAAGCGCATGATCTCGGCCAGCATTTCGGCCCGCCGCACCACCGGCAGCGCCCGCGCCCGTGCGGCCTGCAATTCCGGATTGTCCTTCTTGATCGCCGAGGAGACCACGACCACGGCCGCATCACGCAGATTTTCCGCGCGCTGGCCGATTTCTACGGCAATGCCCATGTCCACTAGGCGCTGCACGTTCGGGCTGGCGGCGCTGTCGGAACCGCGCACGACATAGCCCTGGTTGTGCAGAATTTCGGCGATGCCGCTCATGCCGATACCGCCGATACCGACGAAATGTACCGGACCGATGTTGCGCGGCATCTTCATGAAACAGTCCTCATCATTGTTAGGCGCGCCCTCGGTGCGCCTGGCTTTCGGCAAGATCGGCGAGCTTTTCGACGGCGCGCGGCTGCCCCAGCGCTTTCGCCGCCCGAGCAGCAGCAGCAAGCCCGGGTGGGTCGCGTAGCAGCCATTCCAGCCGAGTGGCAAGAGATTGCGGTGTAATGGTGGCCTGTTCGAGTATCCAGCCGCCGCCGGCACTGTCGACGACCATGGCGTTATTCTTCTGATCGGCATCGATCGACCCCGGAAGCGGAATCAATATTGCCGGACGACCGAGGACGCATAGTTCGGCAACTGTCGACGCGCCCGACCGGGCGATAATCAGATGGCTGCGCGACATGCGATCCGGCAGGTCATCGAAAAACGCCGCCAGTTCCACATTGACCTTGGATTGACGGTAAGCTTCGGCCACCCGGTCGAGATCCTCGGACCGGCATTGCTGCGTCAGCCGCAAGCGCGAGCGCAGCTCGGGCGACAGCAGCGCAATCGCCGGCGGCAGCAGATCGGCAAAGGCGCGTGCGCCCTGGCTGCCGCCAAAGACCGTCAGCCGGATCGGGTCGCTATTGCCCAGCAGGGGATAGGGCTTTGTGGCGAACTCGCGCACCCGGTCACGCACCGGATTGCCCGTCACGACCTTTTCCTTGCGGAATTTGTCCGAGTACGCCGTCTGGGAAAAGCTCAATGCCAGGATATCGGCGAATTGTCCGAGTGCCCGGTTGGCCCGGCCCATCACGGCATTCTGCTCGTGCAGCAGGCCGGGGATGCCTAGAATGCTAGCGGCAAAGAATGGCGGAAACGTCGGATAGCCGCCGAACCCGATTACGGCATCCGCCTTGATCCCTCGCAGCTTTACCATTGCGATCACCGAACCCCTCAAAATCTTAAAGCCCGCAGCGACGAACTGCACCGGATTGCGGGTCGAGGGCGTCGCCGAGGGCACGACGTGGATTTCACGCGCGGGGAAATCGCCGCCATAGCCGGTGACCCGCTCGTCGGTCATCAAATGGATGATATGGCCCCGCCGGCGCAATTCCTGCGCCAGCGCCATGGCCGGAAAGAGGTGCCCGCCCGTACCGCCTGCCATCAGGACAAAGGTGCTCATTCGGCGGGGGCCACGACGGCGCTGCGATAGGTCGGCAGGCCCGTCGCCCACCGTTCCTCAGGCTTTTTGCGCGTCAGCGCCAGCATCAGCCCCATGCCGAAGGCGATGGCGATCATTGAGGTACCCCCATAGGAGACGAACGGCAGCGTCATGCCTTTCGGCGGAATGAGGTTCAGGTTCACCGAGAGGTTGATTGCTGATTGCAGGCCGAACTGGATCGCCAGCGTCGAAGCCGCAAGGCGCGGAAACAGGGCAGTCTGCCGCTGCGCGCCCATCAAGGCGCGGACCACGATGAAGCAGATGAGTCCCACGAGGCACAGGCAGAACAGGATGCCGAACTCGCCCGCCGCCGCCGAAAACACGTAGTCGGCGTGCGCGTCGGGAATGAATCGCTTGGCAATGGATTCACCCGGCCCTCGGCCGAACCAACCGCCCTCGAGCAGCGAATGCAGCGCCTTGTCGACCTGGTAGGTATTCCCGCCGCCGTCCGGATTGATGAAACTATCGATGCGCTTGCTCACATGCGGAAAAAGCAGATAGGCGCCAAAGCCGAGCCCGACCGCCCCGCCCATCAACCCGAAGATGATCCACCAGGAAATACCCGAAAGGAACAGCAGCGCCGACCACGTCGCAACCATCAGCGCCGTCTGTCCTACGTCGGGTTGCAGCAGCAGTCCGCCGACGATCATCAGCATGAACACCGTGGCGATAATGCGCCCAGGCATATCCTTGTGCTGCATCTTTTCCGAGAACAGCCACGCGCCGATCACCGCAAACGCCGGCTTCACGAATTCCGACGGCTGGATTGATTGGCCGAACGCCGAAATCCAGCGCTTCGCGCCCTTGACCTCGGTGCCGAATTTGAGCGTCGCCCAAAGCAGCACGATGCTGATCACCAGCGTCACGATCGCTGAGACCCGCGCCTGCCGTGGCGTCAGGAACGAGGCGCCGATCAGCACGGCGATGGCGGGAACGCAGAACATGCAATGCCGGATGATGAAGAACCATGGGCTGAGCCCCAGCCGTTCCGCCACCGGCGGGCTCGCGGCAAAGCTCAGCACGATGCCGCAGATCATCAGCAGGATCAGCGAGGCCAGCAATTCGCGGTCGATCGTCCACCACCACTCGGCGAGCGGCGTCTTCCTGTCGCGTGAAAACATTGGCACAGCGCCGCCCTGCCCGACGGCCTCCCGATCACTAAATCAACCCGCATCCTAGCCCCCGGATGGTTACCAGTACCTCACCAGCCGACGCAAAATGCGAATCCGGCAACGAGGCCCATCTACCGTAGCATCCACGGTCGCCATCCTCGGGCTCGACCCGAGGACCCATTTTGAATCCCACGGAAACAAGTTGGGTCCTCGTGTGGAGCCCGAGGATGACGAATGGAGGGGTGGTGGGTCGAAAGCCTAGCGCAGCTTCAGCGAACTCAGGCCGACCAGCGCCAGGACGAAGGCGATGATCCAGAAGCGGATCACGACCTGGCTTTCGGTCCAGCCGATATGCTCGAAATGGTGATGGATCGGTGCCATGCGGAAGACGCGCTTGCCCGTCAGCTTGAACGAAGTGACCTGCACGATCACCGAGACGGTTTCCAACACGAACAGCCCGCCGATGATCGCCAGCACGATCTCGTGCTTGGTCGCCACGGCAATAGTGCCGAGAGCCCCCCCGAGCGCCAGTGATCCCGTATCGCCCATGAAAATCTGCGCGGGCGGCGCATTGAACCACAGGAAGCCGAGCCCGGCCCCGATCAGCGCGCCGCAGAGCACCGACAATTCGCCGGTGCCGGGCACGAAATTGATGAACAGATAATCGGAAAAGGTCTGGTTGCCGACGAGGTAGGCGATCAGCCCGAAACAGCCCGCCGCGATCATCACCGGCACGATGGCAAGCCCATCCAACCCGTCGGTGAGATTCACCGAATTGCCAGCCGCAACAATGACCAAGCCCCCGAAAACTGCGAAGAAATAACCCAGGTTCAACGCCGCGCCCTTGACGAACGGGAACAGCAGCGAGTGGGAATGCGGGGTGTCGCCCATGGTCGAGATCAGGTAGCACGCGACGCAGGCGATCAGCGCTTCCAGCACGAGGCGCTGCCGGCCGCCAAAGCCCTTGTGGGACATGCGCTTGACCTTGAGATAGTCATCATAAAAGCCGATCGCGCCGAAGCCGACGGTGACCATCAGCACGACCCAGACATAGCCATTGGCAAGGTTGGACCACAACAGCGTCGAGATCACCGTGCCCGACAGGATCATCAGCCCGCCCATGGTCGGCGTGCCCTTCTTGGTCAGCAAATGCGTCGCCGGACCGTCTTCCCGGATCGGCTGACCCTTGCCTTGCTTGAGGCGGAGCAGCGAAATCATTCCGGGGCCGAAGAGGAAAACGAAGAACAGCGCGGTAACGGTTGCGCCGGCGGTACGAAAGGTGATGTATCGGAAGACGTTGAGCGCGCTGAGGTCGCTGGCCAACTGCCCGAGATAGTACAGCATGCTTAGGGGTTCCTGCCTGGTACCGACGAGCTACTGAAAGCGCTCGCGGATCTGCTTGACCAGACCACCAAGCCGCACGCCGTTCGACCCTTTGACCATGATTACATCGCCATATGCAAGGCCGTTCACGACGCTTTCCGCAATCACGTCAACGCTCTGGCCATGCCCTGCGACTCGCTCGGAACCCAGGGCATCGGCCAGCGCCGCCATATTGGAACCCACCAAAAATATCTTGTCCGCGCCGGCACTTAGCACAGACTGCTCAAGCGCCCGATGCAACTCCGGCCCCTGCTTTCCGAGCTCCAGCATATCGCCCAATACGAGGATTTTGTGTCCATCCGGCGCCGTCTGCCCGGCGAAGACTTCCAACGCTGCTGCCATCGAGGCGCTGTTTGCGTTGTAGCTTTCATCGATCAGCAGCAGCGGATTTTCCGCCGGCCCGAGCCGCATTGCCATGCCCCGGCCCTCGGGTGCGCCGAACCCGGCGAGGGCCTTGACGGCGACTTCCGGGGCGATGCCGCAGAGCTCGGCCACGGCCAGGGCGGCCACCGCGTTGGCCGCCATATGACGTCCCGCAACCGCCAATTGCAGCTCAAAATGCCGCGCATGATGTCGACATGATAACGACATGATCCCCGATGCTGTGGTGATCGTGTCGATGTGCCAATCGGCCCCCTCGGCAAACCCGTAGGTGACGACCCGGCCCACCCCGGCACCGCGCGCCGCGTCGCGCAAAATTCCGATATAGGGGTGGTCGGCGTTCAGCACCGCCATCCCGCCCGACTCGATCCCGGCAAAGATTTCCGCCTTCGCCGAAGCGATGGCTTCCACCGATGGGAAAAATTCGAGATGCGCCGCGGCGACGGTGGTGATCACCGCCACATGCGGGCGAACCAGCTTGGTCAGCGGCGTAATCTCGCCGGCATGGTTCATGCCGATCTCGAACACCGCGTACTCGGTTTCCGCCGGCATGCGCGCCAGCATCAGCGGCACGCCCCATTGATTGTTGAAGCTCTTGATCGAGGCGTGCGTCCGCCCGGCGGCTTCGAACACGGTGCGGATGGCTTCCTTGGTGGTGGTCTTGCCGGCGCTGCCGGTCACGGCGACGACCTTTGCGGCGGTGCGTGCCCGCGCGGCGCGCGCCAATCCGCAAAGTCCTTCCAGCGCATCGGGGACGATGATCAGCCGGTCGCCGAGATCGGCCGCCTTCTCGCGGCTGACCAGCGCCGCCACGGCGCCGTTGCGCAGCGCATCGCCGACGAAATCATGGCCGTCGAAGCGGTCGCCCTTTATGGCGACGAACAGTGCCTCCGGCGCCAGCTCGCGCGAGTCGATCGAGAGGCTGCAGACGCTGTCGCCCGAAACGCCCTCGGCGATGCCGCCGGTCGCGGCCAAAATCTCGCCGAGCGTGAAGAGCTGCGCCATCAGAGGCCCTTCAGCGCTTCGGCAACCACTTCATGGTCGGAGAAATGATGCTTGGTGGTGCCCACGATCTGATAATCCTCGTGGCCCTTGCCGGCGATCAGCACCACGTCGCGCGCGCCGATCGAGGCAATGGCCGACGCGATCGCCTGCCGGCGGTCGCCGATCTCCTCGGCCCCCTGCGCGGCGACCAGAATCTCGGAGCGGATGGTCGCCGCTTCCTCGGTGCGCGGATTGTCGTCGGTGACGATCACCCGGTCGGCGAGTTCGCGCGCGATGGCGCCCATTTGCGGACGCTTGCCCTTGTCGCGATCGCCGCCACAGCCGAAGACCACCGTCAGCTTGCCCTTGGCATAGGGCCGCAACGACAGGATGGCATTCTTGAGGGCATCGGGCGTGTGGGCATAATCGACGAACACCGCGCTGTCGTCGCGCTGGCCAA
>JAQGKB010000080.1 GCA_028290345.1 Hyphomicrobiales bacterium
AATGAACGAGCTCTGTTACAAGGGTGCCGCCGAACTCGCCGGGATGATTGCGTCCCGTAGGGTCATGTCGGGTGAGGTCGTCGACGCCTACTTGGCGCGCATCGAGGAGGTGAACCCGAGCCTCAACGCGATCACCGCGACGATGGCTGACTCGGCCCGCGCCACCGCGGCGGAAGTCGACCGGACGATCGCATCCGGCAAACCGGTTGGGCCGCTCGCCGGCGCGCCCTTCACAGTCAAGGAGAACATCGACGTCGCGGGTTCCGCCACCACTTGGGGCGTTGCGGCGATGAAGGGGCAGATCGCCTCGGCCGATGCACCGCTGGTGGCCCGGATGCGCGAGGCCGGCGCCATTCCGCTCGCCCGCACCAACATGCCGGACCTGGCGTTCCGCTGGCACACCGAAAGCAGCGTTGCCGGCGTTACCATGAATCCGTGGGATCCGACCCGCACCCCGGGCGGCTCCTCGGGCGGCGAGGCCGTGGCCCTCGCCACGGGCATGACGCCGCTCGGCTTCGGCAACGATCTCGGCGGTTCGCTCCGCGTGCCCTCGCAGATGTGCGGCACGGCCGCCATCCGTCCCTCGCGCGGGCGGGTTGCAGATGCCGCGGTCACCGAGCCGTCGCAGACGCTGGTGATCCAGATGACCCACACCCAGGGTCCCATGGCCCGGCATGTCGCCGACCTCAGGCTCGCGCTCGGCATCATCAGTGCCCCAGACGTGCGCGATCCGCGGTGGGTGCCGGCACCCATGACTGGACCAGCCGTCGCCGGGCGCACCCGCGTCGCCGTGGTGCGCAACCCGCTCGGGGCCGGGATCGACCCACACGTGGCGGCGGGTGTCGCCCGGGCGGCGGACTGGTTGTCCGATGCCGGCTACGACGTCGCCGAAGCCGAGCCGCCGATGATCGGGGAGGCAATGCACGCCTGGGTCGACGCCATCTGGGGCGATATCCAGATTCTCTGGCCGCATCTCAAGGAGATCTCCGGCACCGGGGTGGTCGACTTCATCGACGCCCTACTCGCCAACCAGCTGTTCACGCCAGTGGACCAGGCCAAACAGCTCGAGACCTGGACGGCCATCCACAAAATCGGCGCGGCGTGGGCCGAGTTCCTGGCCGTCAACCCGATCATCCTCTCGCCAGTCAGCTGCGAGCGGCCCTGGCCGGTCGGTGATGACATCGCCCGCGTTACCGAAGTCGCTCTGTCGATGCGAATGGTGGTTCCGGTCAACATCCTCGGGCTGCCCGCTTGTGCCGTCCCGGTTGGTGCCGACGGTGGCCTGCCCCAAGGGATCCAACTGATCGGCGCCCGGTTCCGCGAGAGCCTGCTGCTGGAGGCTGCCCAGGCGATCGAAGACCGCGCCCCGGTGCTGACCCCGATTCAACCCGTCAACAGCCAGAGGGTGCGCGAGCCGCAACTCGCATAAACTAGCTGCTGTCCTTCTTTACAATTCTCCGCCGCCAGGATGCTTTCCGGCGGCGTTTTTCGCGCACGTTTTCGAACTAGCACTTCGGGACAAGAGCCGGCCTTCAACCAGGGCCCGGTCAGCGCCAGAAGCGGTGATTCAGTACAGCGCCCAAGGCTGACCTATATGGGCCGGAAGCGGCCGGTCCGCTTTCGGATGGAGCACGCCAACAATTGCCCTTCGTTCATCTTGCAATTCAGTAACGCACAGTACTCGCGGCCAGCATCGGCGAAGGTAAGATCTGAACGCCATCAATGCTCGTGCCCGGAAACCCGAGCATCTGGGAGAGTTGAGCGTAACCGGCCGGAAAGCTGAGGACGGGCTTGGAGACTGCGTCCAGGGCAGCAACCTGTTCAGCCGTCAGCGTCACGTCCAGCGCGGCGAAATTGGCCGTCAGCTGGTCCATCCGGCGGGCGCCGATCAGGGTGGAGGCGACGCCGGGCCGGCTGCGGACCCAGGCCAAGGCGACGGTTGCGATGGACACGCCGAGGTCGTCGGCGATCGCCTTCAAGCTATCGATGACGGCATAGTCGGCTTCGCTGCGCATGCCGACATGCGCGCTGCGCGTGGTGTCGACCGAGCCGGCATTGTTGCGGGTATATTTGCCGGAGAGGAAGCCGCTCTTCAGCGGGCTCCAGGGCATGACGCCGATGCCCATCGCCTGTGCCATGGGGATCAGTTCGCCTTCGACGCTTCGTTCCAGCAGCGAATATTCGAGCTGCAGGGCGATGACCGGCGACCAGCCGCGGAAATGGGCGATGGTCTGGGCTTCCGACACCTTCCAGGCCGGCAGATCGGAGAGGCCGATATAGCGGACCTTGCCCGAGGTCACCAGATCCTCAAGGCCGCGCAAGGTTTCCTCGATCGGCGTGGTGCGGTCCCATTGATGCAGCCAGTAGATGTCGATGTAGTCGGTCTGCAAGCGGCGCAGCGAGGCTTGCGCCTGCTGCATCAGCGCCTTCCGTCCGGCGCCGCCAGCATTGGGATCGCCCTCGAACAGGCTGCAGAAGAACTTGGTGCCGATGACGGCATTGTCGCGGCGCGTGTTCGATTTCGTAAAGAAATCGCCGACGATCTTTTCGGAATGACCGTTGGTGTAAACATTGGCGGTGTCGATGAAGTTGCCGCCGCGATCCAGATATTCGGCGAGCATCGCCGCCGATTCTTCGGGGCTGGCGCCCCAGCCGAGATCCTGGCCGAAGGTCATGGTGCCCAGGCAGAACGGGCTGACCCGAAGGCCGGAGCGGCCGAGGGTGATGTAGGCATCGAGCGACATGGTGGTATCCTGTGCAGTGGTGGGACGGAGGTGACGGGGCGTCCGATGTCCCATGGAACCATATGCGCCGCCGGATGCCGTAGACCGATACAGCCGAACTCTTGCACGATCCCACCAAACTCGGTGTGGATCATGCATTTTGCTTGTCGCGCGAAGGCTGAGGTTGCATGACTATACCATGGAGCTGCTCGCCGAACTTTGCACGCTGATCGCCCGCCATGCACAAAGCGAGGCCGCCCGTCAGGCCTTGCCCGGCATCACGCTGGCAAGCCTGAGCCAACCGACGCTGCCTTTGGG
>JAQGKB010000160.1 GCA_028290345.1 Hyphomicrobiales bacterium
CCCTTGCTTGTGGTAGGGAGGAACGACAGTGCGCGCGGATCGGTTCCGCGTCAGTCGTCGTCTGCAAACGTGCCGATCTGGTTCAACGGGAGGGAGACGCAGCGGCAGTGCCATTTCAACGCGCAAACTACCAGCGCACTTCCGGGGGCATGGAGGAGAGAATCGCTTTGACGTTGCCGCCGGTCTTCAGCCCGAACATCGTGCCGCGGTCATAGAGCAGGTTGAATTCGACGTAGCGGCCGCGGCGGACCAGTTGTTCATTTCGGTCGACCTCGGTCCAGGGCGTCTCGAAATTCGCGCGCACCAAGGCCGGGTAGATGTCGCGGAAAGCCGTGCCGACGCTCTGGGTGAAGGCGAAGTCGGCATCCCAATTGCCCGAGTTGTGATGATCGTAGAAGATGCCGCCGACGCCGCGCGGCTCCTGGCGGTGTGGCAAGAAGAAATACTCGTCGCACCACTCCTTGTAGCGCTGGTAGTCGACGCCCGCGTGCCCGGCGCAGGCGGCGCGCATGGCTGCGTGGAAGGCGATCGAATCAGGATCGGTCTGGGTCCGACGGCGGTCGAGCACCGGGGTCAGGTCGGCGCCGCCGCCGAACCAGTATTTCGAGGTGACGATCATGCGGGTGTTCATGTGCACGGCCGGAACATTGGGGTTCCAGGGGTGGCCGATCAGCGAAATGCCGGCGCTCCAGAAGGCGGCGTTTTCCTCGGTGCCGGGCATCTGCTTGGCGAAATCGGCGCTGAAATGGCCGTGCACTACTGAGATGTGCACGCCGAATTTTTCGAACACCCGGCCGTGCAGCATCGACATTTCACCGCCCCCGCCTTCCGCGCGGGCCCAGGGTTCGCGCACGAAGCGTCCGGGTTCGCGATCGGCCTGCGGGCCGGTGACCGCGTCCTCCAGGGCTTCGACGCGCGCGCAGAGCTGGTCGCGCAGATCGCGGAACCAGGCGGTGGCCTTGCGCTGCTTGTCTTCGATATCGACGGGGAGGGTCATGTGAGGCTTTCAAATTCATTGGTCTGGCGCTTCGCTTCTCCTAGTACAAGCGTGGCGGCCAGGGCCATATTGATCGAGCGCAAATCTTTTCGCATCGGAATGCGCACTCGCACATCGGCGAGAACGGCGACGGCATCGGGCACGCCGGCACTTTCGCGGCCGAGCAACAGCACGTCGTCGCCGGTGTAGCGAACGGCATAGGCGGATTGGCTGGCCTTGGTGGTCAATAGCACGAGCCGCCTGCCGGCCTCCCGGCGCCAGTCTTCGAAGCGGGCAAAGCTAGCGTGTTCCACAAAATCTGCATGCTCGAAATAGTCCATCGCCGTGCGCTTCAGGGTCTTTTCGGAAAAGGTGAAGCCGGTAGGGTGGATGATATGCACGCGCGTCTCCAGACAGGCTCCGAGTCGCAGCAAGGTGCCGGTATTTTGCGGAATATCAGGCTGGTAGAGGGCAAGCTCGATTGGCATCAGGCGGGATTCCTGCGGTCTGGCAGCATCTGCGCCGTGTAATCCGGGTATAGTGTCGCAGAACGCACATGTCACGTCATGCCGGGCTAGACAAGTGCGCCGCTGAGTGCAAAAAGAACCGCAAATTACGCGCCGCCTGCGGGCGCGCTGGGGAGGGTCTCGCCCGGCGGCAACAGCGTTGTTGGGCGTTTTGATCGGATTATGGGACGGGGATCATAACCTTGACTACTTCAACACCTGAACCGGCGCGTGGCGATACGACCAGGCGGGATTTTCTGTTCGTGGCGACCGGTGCGGTCGGTGCCGTCGGCGTAGCCGCTGCGGTGTGGCCGTTGATCGACCAGATGAATCCCGACCAGTCGGTGCTGGCGCTCTCTACGGCTGAGTTCAACATCGCGCCGATTACGGAAGGCCAGACCGTCACCGTGAAATGGCGCGGACTGCCGGTGTTTATTCGCCATCGCACGCCCAAGGAAATCCAGGAAGCCAAGGCTGTGCCGCTGTCCGAGTTGAAGGACCCTGCGACCGACGAGCAGCGCACCAAGGCGGGGCACGAGCAGTGGCTGATCATGATCGCCAACTGCACGCATCTGGGGTGCATTCCGCTCGGCCAGTCGGGCGATTACGATGGCTGGTTCTGCCCTTGCCATGGTTCGCAGTACGATAGCGCCGGCCGCATCCGCAAAGGCCCCGCGCCGAAAAACCTGGTGTTGCCGCCGTACAAATTCCTCAGCGATACAATGGTTCAGATCGGTTAAGGGGCAGAAGAATGGCTGAGCACAGCACGAGTTACAATCCGGGCACCGGCGTCGAGAAATGGCTCGACGAACGCCTGCCCATCATCAGGTTCTCCAAGGAGCACCTGATGGATTTCCCCACTCCGAAAAACCTCAACTACTGGTGGACGTTCGGCGCCATCCTTACGGTCATGCTGGCGGTGCAGATCGTCACCGGCGTGGTTCTGGCAATGCATTACGCCCCCAATGTGGCGCTGGCATTCAATTCGGTGGAAGCCATCCGCCGCGACGTCAATGGCGGCCGCATCCTGCAGGCGGTGCATTCGGTCGGCGCCTCGATGTTCTTCTTCGCCATCTATGTCCACATGTTCCGCGGCCTCTATTTCGGCTCCTACAAGGCGCCGCGCGAGATTTTGTGGATGCTCGGCTGCCTGATCTTCCTTCTGCTGACGGCGACGGCCTTCATGGGCTATGTGCTACCTTGGGGCCAGATGAGCTTTTGGGGCGCCACGGTCATCACCAATATCTTCTCGGCGATCCCGATCGTCGGCGATGGGATCATGCAGTGGCTGCGCGGCGGGTTCGCCGTCGACAATGCCACTCTCAACCGCTTCTTCTCGCTGCATTACCTGCTGCCGTTCATCATCGCGGCGGTCGTGGTGCTGCACACCTGGGCGCTGCACGTGCCGGGCAACAACAACCCGATCGGGGTTGAAGTGAAATCGAGCCGCGATACCGTGCCGTTCCATCCCTACTACACGATGAAGGATCTCTACGGCGTCGTGCTGTTCCTGATCCCGTTCGCCTGGTTCGTGTTCTTCGCGCCCGATATCCTGGGCGATGCGTCGAACTACATCATGGCCAATAGCCAGGTCACGCCGACGCACATCGTGCCGGAATGGTATCTGCGGCCGTTCTACGCGATGCTGCGCGCCATCGACTTCAACGTCCTGTTCATCGATAGCAAGCTCGGCGGCGTTATCGTCATGGGCGGGTCGCTGCTGGTGCTGTTCTTCCTGCCGTGGCTGGATCGCTCGAAGGTTCGTTCCGGCACTTTCCGGCCGATGTTCAAGTGGTTCTACTGGCTCTTCGTGTTGAACTTCATTGGCCTGACCTATCTGGGCGCGGCTCCGGCCGAAGGCATCTACGTCATCATCGCCAAGCTCTGCACCTTGTACTACTTCCTCTACTTCCTTGTTATCCTGCCCGTCCTCAGCCGCATCGAGACGCCCAGGCCCCTGCCGGCCAGCATCTCGGAAAGCGTTTTGGGCGCAGCACACTGACCATCCGGGACCGCATGAAAATGATCAAAACCAAGAGCATTTGTGCTGCCTTCGTGATGGCGCTTGCCCTCACGGGAATGGGAGCACTGCCAGCGACGGCGCAGGAGGCAGGCGCGGAAACCGTGATTGCCAAGCAGGCCTGGACCTTTGGGGGCCTGTTCGGCACCTATGACAAGCACCAGCTGCAGCGCGGCTTCCAGGTGTTCAAGGAAGTGTGCGCATCCTGCCACTCGGCCAATCTGCTGACCTACCGCAACCTCGCCGAAGATGGCGGGCCGGAATTCTCCGACGCCCAAGTCAAGGCGCTGGCCGCGACCTATAAAATCAGCGATCGGACCGTCAAGGGCGGTACACGTCCGGCGACCCCGGCCGATCATTGGCCGCCTCCGTTCGCTACCGAGCAGGATGGGCGCGATGCCAATGGCGGGTCCTTGCCGCCTGATTTCTCGGTCATCGCCAAGGCGCGCGGCATCGAGGAGCCGTTCCCGTGGTGGGTGCTGGATTACTTCACCGCTTATCAGGAAGGCGGGCCGGACTACATCCATGCCCTGCTCACCAGCTTTGTCGAGCCCGCACCGGCTGGAGTGCAGCTGCCGCCGGGCAAGCATTTCAACAAAATCTTCCCGGGCCATGCCATCAGCATGCCGCCCCCGCTCACCGATGGCCTCGTGATGTACACGGTGGGCAAGGGCGAGCAGCCGGTGCCGATGACCGTGGACCAGTATTCCAAGGACGTTTCCGCGTTCTTGATGTGGCTGTCCGAACCGCATCTGATTGCGCGCAAGGAAGCCGGGTTCCGCGTCATGCTGTTCCTGATCGTGTTCGCCGGCTTGATGTATCTGGTCAAGCGCCGCCTCTGGTCGTCCGTCGAAGGCCATTGACCCGGCCCGTGCCGATTGCATTGCGAAAGGGGCCCGCAAGGGCCCTTTTCTTTGCGCCATGGTTTGGGCATTGTTGGGGTCGAAAATTGCCGAGATCTGCCGCCGGAGGGACGCAATGTCCATTGTCAGAACCACAGTCACCGTGATCGGCGTCGCCGTTGCCATCAGCCGGCATCCGTTGGTGCGCGCCGGCATGAAGGCGGCGCCACACCTGATGAGTCCGCGCATGCGCGAGACCGCTGCCGAGAGCGCCAGGGTTGCGGCGTTCAACGCCGGCGCCCTGCTGCGCCGCATCGTGCCGAAGTCAATGCTCTAGACAGCCCCCCGGCACTGCCAATGGCGCGGGCCGCCGTGCCACGGCAATCCGCGACAACAACCGAAATCCCCGCCCACTCGGGGATGCTCCTTCGCCAGCCGGCTACATTTCATTTTGTCCCAACCCTGCGCGAGTTCCTCATGCCGCTCGATCTGAAAGCCCTTGTCCGCTCCATCCCGGATTATCCCAAGAAGGGAATCCTCTTCCGCGATATCACCACGCTGATCGAGGACCCTGCCGGGTTTCGTGAGAGCGTCGAGCGCATCGCCGAAGCGCATCGCGGCCTCGGCATCACCCACGTGGCCGGCATCGAGGCGCGCGGCTTCATCTTCGGGGCAGGGGTGGCAATTGCGCTGGGCGTGGGGTTCGTTCCCATCCGCAAGCGCGGCAAGCTGCCGGGCAAGACCCTGGGCCAGAATTATGCCCTCGAATACGGGGTCGATACGATCGAGGTTCATGCCGACGTGCTCTCCAGCGTGCACAAGGTGCTGCTCGTCGATGATCTCATTGCCACCGGCGGCACGGCCCTTGCTGCCATTGCGCTATTGCGCCGCACCGGGGCGGTGGCCGAACACGCCGCCTTCGTCATCGACCTCTTCGACCTTGGCGGCGCCGACAAGCTGCGGGCGGAAGGCGTGGAAGTTTATAAGCTGATTGATTTCGAGGGGCATTGAGGGGGAACACCCCAAGCTCCGCCTTCCCCTCTCCCCTTCTGGGAGAGGGTGCCCGAAGGGCGGGTGAGGGGTTTGTGACTCAGTAGGAGGACCCCTCATCCGGCGCTACGCGCCACCTTCTCCCACAAGGGGAGAAGGGAAGACGTTGCCAGCTACTACCACAAATTGCGGCCGTCTATGGTGGCCACCGGTACCGCGGCGAGATCGAAATCTTGTAGCAGCCGGGCGTTGACGGCGAGCTTGGGCCTGGAGAAATCGGCGGTGCCGTCGAGGCTCCAGGTGGGGCTTTCGCCAAAGGTGGTGCAGCCGCAGACGGCACAGAAATGGTGACGGTTGAGGTTGGGCGCGTAGAGGCCGTCACTGGCAAGCGTCGTGAATTTCACCTCGCCGGGAGTGTAGTAGGCCCAGAGCGCGCCGGTCTTGGAACAGTACGTGCAGGTGCAGGCGGTGACGCTTTGCGGCGGCGTTTCCAGTTCAAACCGCGTCGCTCCGCAGTGGCAGCTTCCGGTGATGGTCATGGCAATTCCTTCTCTTTGCGCTGATGAGCCAACTTGGCACGGGGTGCTGACAGGCCATGTCAGCAGTGGGACAGGCAAGTCCCCGACCGGCGCAATACTGAATTGTCAGTTCAGCAGCCGTTCAGCGGCGATAGTCTTTATTGCGGTCATGGCAAGACGAAATGCCAAATCAAAACAGAGGGAAAATCTAAAATGAACATCCGTAGCAATATCATCGCCGCCGCAATTGCCGTTACTGTCGTTGTTGCCGGTACTGCCGCTGCGATGGCCTCGCCCGCCATTGCCAATGGCAATGCCAACGTCCGCAACCATCCGGGTGGCGCCACCATCGGCTACCTGCATGATGGCCAGCCGGTCAACGTGCTCGGTTGCAACGGCAACTGGTGCAAGGTGCAGCGTCCGGGTCCGGATGGCTGGGTGAGGGTCATGGCGCTCGATTTCGGTGGCTATAGCGGCGGATACGGCTATGGCTACGGCGGGTATGACGACTACCACCCGCACCACCACCACGGTTATTTCGGCGGCGGCGCCGGGGTGTGCCTCGGAGGGCCGGGCGCCTCTTTCTGCATCCACGACTAAGCTGGACGCAATCCGGGCTTGGCGCCGCTCCTCAATGAGGGGCGGCGCTTCGCCGTGGACGGTCAGGCGGCGTGGCGCACCGCGCGTTGCGATTGCTGCGAGCGGCGCGGGACGGCATGGACGGTGGGGCCAACTAGTCCATGGCAGCCGAGGTTTCCTCGACGACGGCAGCCTGCTTGAGTTCGGCGAGGTCGTTGGCGCCGGCGAGACTTGCGCCGGTCGCGGTCTTCAACGGCCGTCGTTTAGCGGGCAGTGCAAGTCAGGACGGGGCCGGATTCGCCGTTCAACTGCAGCACCGGGGTGCCGCCGCCGGCTCCGAGCAGCCCCTGCTGCACCTTGGTGTTGGCGACCAGCGGGCCATCGATGAAGGTAACGCCGGTATCTTGCAGCTGGATGCTGCCGCTACCGGAGGCCGGGTCATTGGCCATGGCCGAGGCATAGGTGTAGCTCGGGCCATAGATGGCGAGCAGGCCGTGCGGGATGTCGGGCGAGGTTCCGGTCAGCGGCGGTTCGACGGGATTGCCGAGTGCATCGAGGGTTGGCGCCGCGGGCTTCGGCTCTGCCGCCGGTTCGGCGCCGTAGGCAAGGCATTCCCAGCGACCCTGGGCGGTATCGGCGTAGGCGGCACCCGTCGTGAGCAAGCCAAGGGCGATGATGCAAGCAATCCGGCGCATGGCGCTGATCCCAGTTTGATACGGTTCAGCGCGCGCGCTGCAGCAGGCTCTGCAACCC
This sequence comes from Hyphomicrobiales bacterium, assembly GCA_028290345.1. Classification (GTDB taxonomy): domain Bacteria; phylum Pseudomonadota; class Alphaproteobacteria; order Rhizobiales; family Devosiaceae; genus JAQGKB01. The sequence goes on from JAQGKB010000160.1 coordinate 7,185, forward strand.
CGGCACACGCGAAAGTGCGGCCAGCGCCTTGAGTCGCAGAGGCATCTTATAGTCGCGGAGTTTGGAAAAGCCCACAAGCTCGGCGTGATAGACCAGCTCCCCGCGCTGATTGACCGCATCGAGCTGGTTGAACAGCAGCCCCCAGCCAGGGATGGAGTTCGAGGGCCGCTTGCCGGTGACCGTGAGAGTGTAGCTCACCACATCCCCGGGCCTGACGGGAGCCTTGAACTGCATCTTGTTGACGCCGGGCGACGGGCCGGAGACGCCGGGCTCCTCGCCGAGGCCGCGCAGGCGTTCGCCTTCGGCAAAGAGCGCATCGACCATCAGGCGATGGCCGATGGTGACGGTATGCCAGCCCGAGGCGACGAGCCCGCCGAAATGGCTGTGCCGCGCCGCTTCCGGATCGGCGTGGAAGTATTGTGGGTCATATAGCTTGGCGAAACGGATGATTTCGGCTTCTGAAAAGCTGTGGTCGCCGAGCGGGAACGCTTCATCGAGGGTGATGTCTTCGTACCAGCGGGTCATTTTTTGTCCCCGCTGTCGAAATGGGCCACATCATAGGGCAGTTGCGGCGTGGGCAGCGCGTCGCCGTCCGGTTCACGGGCCTCTACCAGATTGGCAAGGCTCATCGACATCACCGGCTCACCCTTCTGGTTGCGGACGTCGAGCTCGAGCGTAACAATGCCGCGTTCAGGGTGGGATCTGGAGCGACGCAGCGCCTCGATCGTCGCGGTGCCGGTGATGGTGTCACCGACCATGACCGGACGCTTCCATTTGAGGTCGGTAAACCCCAACCCGCCCATGGTGGCAATGGTGTTGAGAAAGGCTTCGTCGAGAAGTTTCAGCGTCAGCGCCGCTGTTTGCCAGCCGCTGGCGGCAAGGCCGCCGAGCAGTGAAGCCTTGGCGGCGTCTTCATCGAGGTGAAAGGGCAGGGGATCGAACTCGCGGGCGAATTCGATGATCATCTGCTTGCTGACTGGGGTGCGGCCAAGCGGGATTTCCTCGCCCACGGCAAGGTCTTCATAGTGGCGGCGATTGGCGGTTATGGGGTTCATGGCGCGGGTGGTTATACCCGCGCGCATGAGAACGTGCATAGCAAATTTCAGG
>JAQGKB010000354.1 GCA_028290345.1 Hyphomicrobiales bacterium
AGAAAGCCCTGGTCGAGACCGGTGCGGACGCGGCCTGGGTCGGTTGGGGCTTCGTGGCGGAGGACCCGGCGTTCGCCGACCTGTGCGCCGAGATCGGCGTGACGTTCGTCGGCCCGAGCGCCGAGGCGATGCGCAAGCTGGGCGACAAGATCGGCTCGAAGCTGATCGCCGAAGAGGTCGGTGTGCCCGTCGCGCCGTGGAGCCGCGGTCCGGTGGAGACACTGGAGGACGCGAAGGCGGCGGCGGACCGGATCGGCTACCCGTTGATGCTGAAGGCGACCGCGGGCGGCGGTGGTCGTGGTATCCGGATGGTCTCCAACGCCGACGAGCTGACCCAGGCCTACGAGCTGACGCGCCAGGAAGCCGCGCGCGCGTTCGGCAGTGGCGTCGTGTTCCTGGAGCGCCTGGTGACGGGCGCCCGGCACGTCGAGGTGCAGGTCATCGCGGACGGGCAGGGCACCGCGTGGGCGCTGGGCGTGCGCGACTGCTCCGTGCAGCGGCGCAACCAGAAGATCATCGAGGAGTCCGCCTCCCCGGTCCTCAACGCCAAGCAGGTCGCCGAGCTGAAGGCGTCGGCCGAGCGGCTCGTGCTCGCGGTGGACTACCAGGGCGCGGGCACCATCGAGTTCCTCTACCACCCCGGTGAGCGGCTGTTCGCGTTCCTCGAGGTCAACACGCGCCTGCAGGTCGAGCACCCGATCACCGAGATCACCACCGGCGTCGACCTGGTGAAGGCCCAGCTGCACGTCGCGGCGGGCGGCAAGCTCGAGGGTGACGCGCCCGAGGAGTGGGGTCACGCCGTTGAGGCGCGCCTCAACGCCGAGGACCCCGACCGCGACTTCGCACCCTCACCCGGCCGGATCGCGCGGCTGGCGCTGCCCAACGGCCCCGGCATCCGGGTGGACACCGGGTTCAGCGAGGGCGACACGATCCCCGCCGACTTCGACTCGATGATCGCCAAGATTATCGCGCACGGCCGTGACCGCACGGAGGCGTTGGCCCGCCTGCGCCGCGCGATGACGCAGACGACCGTCATCATCGAGGGCGGCGTGACGAACAAGGGCTTCGTCCGCATGCTGCTCGATGAGCCCGCGGTGATCGACGGGTCCGCCGACACCGGCTGGATCGACCGCGTGCGCGCCCAGGGCGCCCTCGTGTCGCACCAGCACTCCGCGATCGCGCTGATCGCCGCCGCCATCGAGGCCTACGAGGATGAGGAGGCCGTGACGCGGCAGCGTTTCCTGTCAAGCGCGCACGGCGGCCGTCCGCAGTCGCAGCACGAGAGCGGCCGCGCGCTGGAGCTCAAGCTCCGCGACGTCGGCTACCGCGTCCTGGTCGCCCGCACCGGCGGCCACCGGTTCCGCATCGGCATCTCGGCGGGCGGCCCCCAGCACGCGGCCGACGTCGACATCGAGCGCTTTGACGAGCACAGCGGCCAGATCACCGTGAACGGCGTCCGCTTCAAGGTCGTCACAAGCACGCACGGCCCGATCCACCTGGTCGAGGTCGACGGCATCACGCACCGGATCAGCCGCGACGAGGGCGGCATCGTGCGCTCGCCCGTACCCGCGCTCGTGGTGGCCACGCCGCTGCAGGCGGGCGACGAGGTCGAGGCCGGTGCGCCGCTGCTCGTGGTCGAGAGCATGAAGATGGAGACCGTGCTGCGCGCGCCGTTCCGCGGCCGCGTGCGGGAGCTCGCGGTGTCGGTCGGCAGCCAGGTGGAGGCGGGCTCCCGCCTGCTCCGCCTGGAGCCGCTGGGTGACGGCGACGAGGCGGCCGGTCCCGCGGCCGCGGCGAAGGAAGTCGAGCTGGATCTGCCGTCCGAGCCGGTGGACGTGCCCGCGGCCGAGCGGGCCGCGCGTGGTCTGCAGGATCTGCGCAGCCTCCTGCTGGGCTTCGACATCGACTCGCAGGACGACAAGCGCCTGCGCGCCAACTACCTGGCCGCGCGCGCCGAGCTCATTGCGGCGGGCAAGCACGAGCGGGCCGGTGAGGTCGAGCTGCTGCGCCTGTTCGCCGACCTGAGCGAACTGAGCCGCAACCGGCCCGCCGGCGAGGAGTCGAAGTCCGACTCCGCGGTGCACAGCCCCCGCGAGTACTTCCACACGTACCTGCAGTACCTCGACCCGGACCGGTCCGGGCTGTCGGAGAACTTCCAGCAGCGGCTCACGCACGTGCTGTCCCGCTACGGCGTCGAAGGCCTGGACCGCACGCCGGAGCTGGAGGACGCGGTCTTCCGGATCTTCCTGGCCCAGCAGCGCGCGTCCGCCGACGTCGCCGTGGTGACGACCCTGCTGCGCCAGTGGGTGAACGAGGCCCCGCCCGCCGAGGCGGACCGCGTCACCGTCGGCCTGGCGCTGGAGCACCTGGTCGCCGCCACCCAGGTCCGGTTCCCGGCCGTCGCCGACCTGGCGCGCGGCGTCGTGTTCGCCTGGTTCGCCCAGCCGCTGCTGCGCCGCACCCGCGCCAAGGTCTACACGGCCGTGCGCAAGCACCTGCGCCACCTCGACCAGCACCCGGACGCGTCCGACCGCGCCGAGCGGATCTCCGCGATGGTCGCCAGCGCCCAGCCGCTCGTCCGGCTGGTCGGCCAGCGGATCGGCCGCGAAGGCGCGGACCCCGTGCCGCTGCTGGAGGTGCTGACCCGCCGCTACTACGGCAACCGCGCGCTCAGCGACATCCGGGTGAGCAAGGAGGCGGGCTGCACGTTCGTCGTCGCCGACCACCGCACCGCGACCGGCAACGGCCGCGTCGTGACCACCGCGGTCGACTTCCCGGCGCTGGCCGAGGCGGTCAAGGCGGTCGACGAGTTCGCCGGTGACGGCGAGCTGGTGGCGGACGTCTACCTGGCCTGGTCGGACGGTCCGAGCGACCCCGACGAGATGGCCGCGCGCCTGCGCGAGGTCCTGGTCGCGCAGCAGCCGTCGAACCGGGTCGGCCGCATCACCACGACCGTCGCGGGCAACAGCGGCGCCGTGATGCACCACCACTTCACCTTCCGGCCGTCCGCGGACGGCTTCGTGGAGGAACGGCTGCTGCGCGGTCTGCACCCGCGCATCGCCGAGCGCATGCAGCTGGAGCGGTTGCGCGACTTTGACCTCACCCGGCTGCCCTCGCCCGACGAGGAGGTCTACCTCTTCCGGGCCGCGGCACGGCAGAACCCGTCCGACGAGCGCCTCGTCGCCCTGGGTCAGGTCCGCGACCTGACCCCGTTGCGCGACGACGAGGGCAGGCTCGTCGCGCTGCCCGCGGCCGAGGACATCCTGGCAACGTGCCTCGACGCGATCCGGCGGGCCAAGAAGCCCGGCGCGAAGACGTCCGCCACGAACCGGATCGTCATCTACGTGTGGCCGCCGACCGACCTCTCGCCGGACGACCTGAACACCGTGGCGAAGCGCGTGTTGCCGACGACGGCGGGCGCGGGCCTGGAGGAGGTGCTGTTCCTCGGCAGGCGCCGCGACAGCGCCACCGGCGAGCTCGTCGACATCGCCGTCCGGATCGGCTACGACGTGGGCTCCGGCGTACGGCTGTCCGTCGTGCTGCCGCCGACCGAGCCCATCGAGCCGCTGGACGACTACCGCCAGGAAGTGCTGCGCGCGCACAGCCGCGGCACGCACTACCCGTACGAGCTGACCGGCATGCTCGCCGGGCCGTTCGGCTCGTTCACCGAGTACGACCTGGACGAGCACTCGAAGCTGGTGCCGGTGAACCGGCCCAAGGGGCGCAACACCGCCGCGCTCGTCGCGGGTGTCGTCAGCACGCCCACGCCGCGCCACCCGGAGGGCATGACCCGCGTCGTGCTGCTGGGCGACCCGACGAAGGCGCTCGGCGCGCTGTCCGAGCCCGAGTGCGCGCGGGTGATCGCCGCGCTCGACCTGGCCGAGCAGATGCGGGTGCCGCTGGAGTGGTTCGCGCTCTCCGCGGGCGCCCGGATCTCGATGTCGTCCGGCACCGAGAACATGGACTGGGTGGCGGCCGCGCTGAAGCGGATCGTGAACTTCACCCAGGACGGCGGCGAGATCAACATCGTGGTCGCGGGCATCAACGTCGGCGCCCAGCCGTACTGGAACGCCGAGGCCACGATGCTCATGCACACCAAGGGCGTCCTGGTGATGACGCCGGACTCCGCGATGGTGCTGACGGGCAAGCAGTCGCTCGACTTCTCCGGCGGTGTGTCCGCCGAGGACAACCACGGCATCGGCGGGTATGACCGGATCATGGGCCCGAACGGCCAGGCGCAGTACTGGGCGCCGGACATCCGCGGTGCGCGGGAAGTCCTGATGTCGCACTACGACCACAGCTACGTCGCGCCGGGGGAGAGCGGGCCGCGCAAGACGGTCACCAGCGACCCGGTGGACCGCGACGTGTCGACGTTCCCGCACGCCGTGCCGGACAGCGACTTCACGACAGTGGGCCAGATCTTCTCCATCGAGTCCAACCCGGACCGCAAGAAGCCGTTCGACATCCGCACAGTCATGCGCGCGCTGTCCGATCAGGACCACCCGGTGCTGGAGCGGTGGGCGGGCATGGCCGACGCGGACACCGCCGCGGTCCAGGACGTCCACCTCGGTGGTCGACCGGTGTGCCTGCTGGGCATCGAGTCCCGGTCCGTGCCGCGTCGCGGATTCCCTCCTACCGACGGCCCGAACACCTACACCGCGGGCACCTTGTTCCCGCGGTCGTCCAAGAAGGCCGCTCGGGCCATCAACGCCGCGAGCGGGAACCGTCCGCTGGTCGTGCTGGCCAACCTGTCAGGGTTCGACGGGTCGCCCGAGTCGATGCGCAAGCTGCAGCTGGAGTACGGCGCGGAGATCGGCCGCGCGGTGGTGAACTTCAAAGGCCCCATCGTGTTCTGCGTGATCTCGCGGTACCACGGCGGCGCGTTCGTGGTGTTCTCCAAGGCGCTCAACCCGAACATGACCGTGCTCGCGGTCGAGGGCTCGTTCGCCTCGGTGCTCGGCGGTGCTCCGGCCGCCGCGGTGGTCTTCGCGCGCGACGTCGACAAGCGGACCGGCAACGACCCGCGCGTGCTCGCGCTTGCCGCCCGTGTCGCGGAGGCGCCGGCTGCCACGCGGGCCGCGTTGGCCGCCGAGCTGGCCGAGCTGCGGTCGTCCGTGCGGGCCGAGAAGCTCACCGAGGTGGCCACCGAGTTCGACCGCGTGCACAGCATCCAGCGGGCGGTCGACGTCGGCTCGGTGGACGCGATCATCAG
>JAQGKB010000191.1 GCA_028290345.1 Hyphomicrobiales bacterium
TGAACTACGACCGGCCAATCCTGGGCACCTTCACGGCTGAGTCATTCCTGGACCCGTCTGCCGATTGGAGCCGCTTCCTCCGCACACTCCTGCGGCGCGGCAAGGCACGGATTTCGGTCGGCGCCACCCTTCAATATGCGGGCATTACGTGCGGACGCCTGGCTGGCGAATTCGTTGCCCTCGGCGCGGACGGAATCGCTGGCTGACTGGCAAGTCGGCTATCGCCTATCACTTCGTATGATGCCGTTCGGCTGAATTGCCGAATCGTCCCCTCGCAGCCCTCGCACTACCTTGACAACATGTCGAGCTGACACCCCATGCGTGCGATTTGCCGAACATGCGTCTGCAGCCCGATGTGCAGGACTCCGCAGTGGTCCGGGGCCTGACGATGTGGTGGGGCGCAACTTATGGCCAGCTACTTCACGCATGGAATGAATGCGTTTCTTCTGACTGTCATCCTGACCAACTGGCTCCGGACGTTTGTCGTTCGATTTGACCTCGTCGACAGGCCCAGTGCTCGCAAGCTCCATGAAGGAGCAGTCCCGATATGCGGCGGCATCGCGATGTTCATTGCCTTCCTGATTGCCAACGCGGGAATCGAGTTCGGGGCCGGGATACCGTCCGGAGCCCTTGTCGGCCTTGCACTCATCGCAGCTGTCGGCATCGCCGATGACCGGTGGGATTTGCCCGCGTTGCCGCGGCTGCTGGTGCAATTGCTGGCAGCGGCAATTCTGGTGGAGTTCGGCAGCCACGCCGCCATCAATCTTGCCGCTGCGTTTCCACCAGCGCTTGCCCCGGTCCTCGTCGCAATCGCCCCCACTGTCGCAATCCTTTTCATCGTTGGCTCGATCAATGCCGTGAACATGATCGACGGGGTGGATGGCCTAGCCGGTGGGGTGCTCGCCATGACCTTCTTCTGGCTGGCGCTGCTTGGTCAGCACTTGGGCGATCGCGACGTTGCACTCGAGGCATTGGTGCTGATGTGCGCGGTGCTCGGCTTCCTTTTCTTCAACCTGCGCCATCCCTGGAGATCGCGGGCAGCCGTCTATATGGGCGATGCAGGCAGCATGATGTTGGGAGCGGCGGCAGCCTATTTCATCGTCACGCTATCCAGCGGCCCGGAGCATGTGTCGTTCCCACTGCTCTTGTGGGTGATCGTCGTGCCGTTGACCGACACGCTCGTCCTGATGGTCCGTCGCATTGCCGCCGGCCGCAGCCCGATGAGCGCCGATCGGTGGCATCTTCACCACCTGATCCTGGATCGGGGGCTGCCACCGGCCGTAACCACCGCCGTGATCATCGCCATCAGTGCGACATGCGGCGGCGTTGCTTATGCCGGCCTCGTCCTGGCCCTGCCTGACTACCTGATGCTGATCGGGCTGTTTGGTCCGGTCGCCCTGCACGTCGCCTTCGTAGTTGCATCGACGCGAACGAGGGCCGCGAAGCGCCCGGCCGTCGCGCCGCTGTTGCGGACAACCGGCGCCGCACTTGAGCCGAGAGGGCAGGGCAGGTCATGAAGTTTGCATACTTTGCCTTTCCTCACCTCGGCGGCACTTACTCGGTCTTCCGCAACCTGCGCCAGGGTTTCGAAGGCACGGCCACCCAAATCCGCTGGCTCTCCGCTGGACCCCAGCCGCATTCGTTCGCGGCGAGCGCCTATTTCCAGTCGCAGCTGGAATATGGCGACCTTGTCGGCCAACCCGGAGACGACGACCGGGCGCAGGCGGCGGCGCTGCTGCGCGCCATCGACCAGCAGGGGTTTGATGGGGTCTTCGTCAACGTCTACGCCGACCGGGTTCAATCCAACCTGGCCCGGTACCTTCCGGACGACGTGCTTCGAGTGATGATCGTCCACAACATCACGCCGGCCACTTATGCGGCTGCCGCGAGCCTGCGCGACCACGTGAATGCGACAGTCGCGGTGTCGCGCCGCATCGGCGATGACCTGGTCGCCCGATTTGGGTTTGCACCGCAACGGGTGACGGTCATTCCGAACGGGGTGGATTTCAAGCCCCTGTGGTCGCCGCTGCTGCGCTCGGACAACGAGCAATTACGGGTGCTTTTCCTCGGCCGGATTGAGGAGCAGGCAAAAGGCGTGTTCTGGCTCCCCGCCATCATGGATGCGGTGAAGCCTGGCACAAAACTCACCATTGCCGGGGACGGACCGGACCTCGCAGAGCTCAGGAAGCGCATGGCGCGCTTCGGGAACTCGGTCGAATTCCGTGGCAGCGTTGCGCCCGACAAGGTGCCTTTCCTGCTGACAAGCCATGACGTCTTCCTGATGCCCTCGCGTTTCGAAGGCTTCCCGGTGGCCCTCGTCGAAGCGATGGCTGCTGGATGCGTCCCCGTCGCCTCCCATATTGCCGGTGTGACCGACATGGCGGTCGAGCACGGACGCAACGGCTACCTGTTTCCAGTTGGCGATACCGCTGCCGCAGCTGTCGCGCTCAACCAATTGGCCGAGCGCCAGGACCAGCGCGAAAGCATGTCGGAAGCCGCCAACAGTACCGTCACCCGGCATTTCGGCATCCCGCAAACGAGTCGGGCCTACCTCGGCCTGCTCGAGGGATTGGAAAGTTCTCCACCCCGAATTGCACGATCACTCGGCATCACCGACTGGCGCTATCCAGCCGGATTGAAACGAGGCTTCCGCACTTACCTGCCGACGCCACTAAAGAACGCCATCCGCCAGTGGCGGGAGCGCACCACGGCCCGCATCGCATCGCCAATCCTTCCCACCGGAGTTAGACGATGACTACCTCTGTTCTGATCATGACCCTGAATGAGGAGGCAAACCTGCCGGCCTGCCTGGCATCGGTTGCCTGGTCGGACGATATCGTCGTGCTCGACTCGTTCAGCACCGACCGGACCGTCGAGATCGCCAAAGCCGCCGGCGCGCGAGTGATTCAACGCACTTACGACAGCGAGGGCGGCCAGCGGACGTTTGCCCTCAAGCAGATCGAATACAAGCACCCCTGGGTCTATATGCCGGATGCCGACGAGGTGACGCCCCCTGATTTTCGCGATGAGATACTCTCGATCGCATCCGACCCCGGGCGGCCGGAAGTGTTCTTCACTGCGCGCTTCAAGAACATGTTCATGGGCCGGTGGATCCGCCACAGCAGCCTCTATCCTACCTGGCAGCCACGGCTGTTCCGGCCCGATCGGGTTCACTTCGAGCGCACGGTCCATATGCGCTGCGTCGGCGACGGCCCGTCGGGCAAGCTGACATCGCACTACCTCCACTACAGCTTCAACAAGGGGCTCAATGCCTGGTACGAAAAGCACAACCGCTATTCGGGCTTCGAGGCGCGCGAAACGTTGAAATCGCTGCGCACCGGCAAGGTCGAGTGGCGCGAGATTCTCAGCGGCTACTCGGAGGTGCGGCGGCGCGCCCTGAAGGAACTGTCGTTCCGGCTGCCGTTCCGGCCCGCGCTGCGGTTTTTCTACATGTATGTGCTGCGCGGCGGCTTCCTCGATGGCTGGGAGGGCTACACCTACTGCCGGCTGCTTGCCGCTTACGAATACATGATCGTGGTCAAAGTCACCGAGTTGCGGCGGCGTGAGCGCGGATTACCGGTGTGAATTCCACCAGCAAAAATGTGCTGCCGTTGATTTGGCTGAAAGCGGCACTCGGGCGTCGACGGCACCATTTCCGGCCATGGTTGCTGCATCGTCTGCCGCTGGTGCTCGCTGTCTCGTTCGGCGTTTATGTTGCTGGCATCATGCTGTCGACGCTGATCCTGGCGGCCCCCAACGAGATAGCGCGCGCTGACGTGATGATCGTTCTTGGCGGAGATGGGCCCACGAGGGCCGCCTACGCCACCCAACTCTGGCTTAGCGGCGCCGCCTCCCACGTGATCGTAACCGGTACCGGGGACTGCGCATTCATCGCCGCGACGATGGTTGCCGGCGGAGTCGATCCGGCTCGGATATTGCTCGAGTGCCAGTCACGAAACACCTGGCAGAATGCCGAATTCAGCGCTCCGCTGCTCAGCCGCCTCAAGGCTCACAGCGCCTTGATCGTGACCAGTTGGTTCCATTCGCGGCGCGCGCTTCTGACGTTTGAGTCGGTCTGCCCCTCGGTGAGCTTTACGGTCGCGCCGGTGGCGCCGCCCTCGTCGTTCTGGCAGATCGCGACAGGCCCTTATGGGCTTGCCATTGCCGAGGAGTACGTCAAGGCCGCTATTTACGCCGTCCAACGTTTCGCCGGGGCAATCGCCCCGCTGGGGTTCCCTGGCACCTCAAAACCCCGGTGCGCAGCCGAAGAGACCGCTTCATGAACGCCAACTGGGCCGCGACCTGGGCATTGATTGCAATCGTCTTGTGGCTTCTCAGCCTGGGGCTGCGCAAGGCCGAGCGGGCCTACGAGTTTCCCTTCCTCGCCGGCGTGATGACGTTTTCCTTCATCCTCCTGCAACTGCCCGCGCTGGCAAACGACCCGTTCCTGCCGGAAGGCGCTTACGTCAAGACGATTTTCCTCACCATCTGCTGCCTCTTGATGCTGCGGCTGGGCTGGGCGCTTCCAGCGCGGCCCCTGCGCATGCTGCATTGGACCTTCGATGAACGAAAGCTGCTCATCCTCGCCAGCCTCTTCTCAGTGGCGGGATCGTATTTCTATTTCAAGCTGAGCAACTTGCCGGGCGAACTTGTCGTGGGGGTTCAGATGTCGGGCCTGCCGGTCGTGTACCTGTTTTTCGCCCGCCTGCTGACTTACGGCCTCGCCGTTGCCGTGCCCTGTTTTGCACGCCGGCCCTCGTTTGCTGCCGCGCTGATCATCGGCTTCGATCTCCTGTTCTATCTCGACCGCATCGTGATCACCGGCAAGCGGGCGGAAGCCATAGAACTGTTCATGATCTTTCTTCTGGCATTCTGGTTCCAGCGCCGCTGGGCGGTGCCGCGTCTCGTCACTGTAGCGGCGATTGTCATCGGTACATTTGCGATGATCAGCATGAGTGATTACCGGCAGATCACCCGAGCGAATTCCGGGCCGGTCTGGGAGCAGATCGCCAGCATCGATCTAGTGGCAAATTTCAATGCCCTCATCGAGGGCGGCGGGCCGGAGATGCGCAACGCGGTGTTGCGCATCGATGCCATCGATAGAACCAAGGATTTCGATTTCGGCAAGTTTCACTGGAACCGGCTGGTCTTCGAATTTTTCCCCAGCCAGGTCTTTGGAACCGAAGCCAAGCAGGCGCTGATGCTGCCGATGCCGCAGTCGCCGCGCGACTACGATCCCGACACGGGAACCACCGAGACAGGCATGTCCGACGCCTTCCAGTCGTTCTGGTATTTTGGCGCGCTGAAATTCCTGCTGTTGTCTAATCTCATGCTGCGCATCTGGCGCACCGCCGTGGCCGGCGAGGCATTTGCCCAGATCGTCTACACACTTTCGATCGTGCCGGCGATGCACTCCATCTCGCACGAAACCGATTGGGTCGTGCCGGTCTGGGTCCACATGACGCTCTTTCTGGTTCCAGCGCTCGCCCTCACCGTGGTCCGTCAACGATCCGCCACGCCTCGCCTGAATGTCGGTACGTTCGTCACCGGTTAGGACATCGAAATGGTCATGATCTCACAGGGCCTCACAAGGGCCCAGCCGACGGCCCTGCAACCGCGCTTCGGCGGCCCGACCTTCTCGCTGCGCAACCGGCTCGCACGTGCCACCTGGATGGCCACATGGCTGGTCCTGGCGTCATGGACGCCATCGCCCTTTAGCCCGTGGCGCCGGGCATTGCTGCGCCTCTTCGGCGCCCGGATTCATCGCACGGCGATGATCCGCTCGAGCGCACACATCTGGTGGCCGCAAAATCTCGAGATGGGTGCCCATGCTTCGCTGGGGCCTGGCGTGATTTGCTACAATGTCGGCCAGATCACCATCGGCGAAGGGGCAATCGTCTCGCAGCGGGCCCACCTTTGCACCGGCACGCACGACGTCGATCATCCGAATTTTGCCTTACAGACGTATCCCATAGTCATCGGCCGGCACGCTTGGGTTGCGGCCGAGGCCTTTGTGGGGCCGGGTGTGTCGATCGGGGAGGGGGCAGTGCTCGGCGCGCGGGCCGTCGCCGCAAAGTCGCTCGCAGCGTGGACCATCTATGTGGGCAACCCCGCAAGGGCGCTCCGCACCCGCACGCCCAACACGTGATGGCGAACCGAGGCTATTTTTCTGGAACGAGGTGCAGTGGAGCCGAGCCATCGACCACCGGCGACGATGCGAAGCGGCGATAGGCCTCAAGCGTCAGGTCGGCGATCCGGGGCCAGGTGAAGCGGTCACGAACCAGTCTCTTACCATTCTCCCCCATCCGCGCCGCCATCGCGGGGTCCGAGAGAACCGCGATCAGGGCCTCCGCGATTGCCTCGGGATCGAGGGGACGAACCATGCCTGCGCCTTCCATCCCAACCTCGGGGAAGTGGCATGCCTCGGTGATGACCGCCGGCACTCCACACGCCAACGCCTCCGTAATGGCCAGGCTGAAGCCTTCCTGCCGGCTCGGAAGGCAAAAGCAGGTCGCTCCGAACAGCGCCGCATACTTGTCGGTGCCGTAGAGGGGGCCCACGACGTGCACGCGCGACGTGAGGCCCCAACCAGCGATGGTGGCGGCAAAGCCCTCCAGCGCACCGCCGTCAGGCCCGCCCACAACTAGGTCGACCTCCGGGCAGGCCGCAGCTACCTGACGGAATGCCGCCGCCAGAACATCAAGGCCTTTCTTGTAGTGCAGCCGCGACAGGAACAGCACATAAGGCCGCTCCCCCAATGCTGGCCATGTGAACCTGCGCCCCGGCAGGCGCTCGCGCGTGATCTCCTCGAGAAAAATGCCGTTCGGGATGACACAACTCGGCGCCCGTAGCTGCAGCGGCTCCATCAGCCTCGCCTCATCGGCGTTGAGCGCATGGATGAAGGCGGCGCCGTCCAGCATTTTCCGAAAGCCGAGCGCCAGCGCCAGGCGCTTCTTGCCGCCCTTTTGTCCCAGGCTCCAGGCGTCGAGCATGCCGGCCGGACGCACGCAATACGGCAGGCCGGCGCGCCTCGCTAGAGAAGCGGCCTGCAGCAGGACGGGTTCCCACACACCATGCAGGTGCATGAACCCGGCAGTTTCGATAAGGGATTTCAGCATTGGCCGCGCGCGGATCGAGAACAGCTCGTTGAGGCGGCTGCCTTGCGGAACCGCCGTCCAGTGTACCGCAGAGAAGCCCGGCACGGCGTTAGCGGCCACAAGCGCCCGCTGTTCGGCGTCCGCGTTGGCATAGCCAAAAACATGGACGTCGTGACCGGCCGCCGCCTGGGCCGCGGCCAGGCGCACGACAACGGTTTGAGGGCCGCCCTTGGCCGGATCCAAGGCGCCGATAACGTGAATGATCTTCATGATGCAAGCCGCATGCCGTAGGCCTCGGCGGTCTGCTGCAGGTAGAGCCCGATCACGCAACAGAGGAATGCGCGCGACCAAGCGGGTGAATCCGGTTCGGCAACGAAGCTGTCCCACACGGCGTCGATGCCGGAGGGAAGCACCAAGCCGGATGCCTTCAGGTAGTCGAGCCCGGAAAGGCACAGATCGTTCAGCGGACCTTGCATCCATGCACTGATGGGCAAGGTAAATCCGCGCTTCGGCTGGTTGAGGAGGTCCGCGCTGAGCAGATCCGGGAAAGCGCGCCGCAGCAAATATTTGTTTGGCCGTCCGGAGGGCAGGCGGCGCCTTCCCGTCAACGACGATGCAAGGTCGAGCAGGCGCCGGTCGAGCAAGGGCACCCGAACCTCCAGCCCGTGGGCCATGCTGTTCGCGTCTCCATCACGAAGCAGCATGTTGCCGAGATAGTACCGGCACTCCAGGCTGGAAACCGTCCAGATCGGGTCGCAATCATCCACGCGCAGGTCCAGCAATTCCAACGGATCGTGCAAAGTATCGGTGAGATCGAGTTCTGCCGCGTCGAAGCCCAGTGCGGCAAGCTGTGGCGGCGACATCAGGCGCCGTCGCTGCGTGTAGAGGCTGAATAAATCCCCACCGCCTGAGAAGATTGCCGCTGCCTTTTCGCGCCGCGTGCGGGATTGGCCAAGCGTCGCGACGTCGCTAAGCGTACGCCGCATCGGGGCGGGCATGCGCGTCAGGTGCATCATCATCCGGTGCAGGCGCGGCACATCGGCAAATGATGAATAGCCGCCGAACAACTCATCGCCGCCCTGGCCGGAAAGCGCGACCTTGATGCCGCGCTCGCGTACCGCCTTCGAGATGATATAGACATTGAGTCCGTCTATCGAAGGAGCATCGATCGACTGCAACCAACTCGTGGTCGCCTCAAGCGCTTCTGCGCTGCCGATCAGGCACTCCGTGTGCTCAAGGTTGAAGCGGCGCGCCGTATCGCCGGCGAGGCGCCCCTCGCTCAGATCGGTGTTTGCGGCAAAGGCGACGGTAAAACTCTGCAGCCCCGGAGCGTGGCGGCCCGCCAAGCCGGCAACGATGGTGCTGTCGAGGCCGGATGAGAGAAAGACGCCCACGGGGACATCGCTGATCAGATGGTCGCGGACCGCGTCGCTGATGGTTTCCCGCACGTCGGCAATGGCCCGATCTTCACTGATGACGGACGCGGGCGCCGCTTCGGTCCAATACCGAACGGACTCCTCCTCGCGGCGCCCAGCACGGATCCACTGCCAGGACCCGGCGGGGAAGGAACGGACTTCTCCAGAGAGCGTCAGCGGGTGCTGCAGCGCGCCATAGGCGAAGAGCCCTGCCAGCCCGCGCGCGTCGACAGGCAGGGAAACGAGCCCCGTCTCGAGGATCGCCCGCATTTCGCTGGCAAACAGAAAAGAAGACCGCGAACGTCCTACATAGAGCGGCTTGATGCCGAGGGGATCTCGGGCAAGCAGCAGATCGGCTGTCGCTGCCTTGTAGTAGGCAAATGCGAACATGCCCCGGAGCCGGTCGATACAATCGGTGCCCCATGCCGCCAGGCCGTGCAGCAACACCTCGCTATCACTAGTTCCCTGGAAGGTACATCCGAGGGCCTCGAGTTCCCGGCGCAACTCCCAGTGATTGTAGATCTCACCATTGTAGACCAGCCAGTCGCCGGTGACGGGGTGCGTCATCGGCTGGGCGCCGTTTTCGGAAAGATCGATGATCGCCAGCCGCCGGTGTCCGAGCCCGATCAAGCTGTCCCCGCACGGCAAGTAAATTTCGCCGGAACCATCGGGCCCGCGATGTGCCTGGGCGGCCACCATCGTTTGCAGGGCGCTCGTAGCGACGTCCCGGTCAGCGGTGATGATACCCGCGATGCCGCACATCTAGCCGGCTTTCAGTTGGGTGATGAGGGGAAGTTTGAGATCCGCGACCCGCCTGGTACGTGGCATGACCGACAGGGCGGCAAGCAGCCGCTCGCCATAGCGGGCAACGGTGAACTCGGCGGCCTGCTCGCGTGCCCTATCCGACATGGCATGGCGCAGGGCTTCGTTGCGGTTGAGGGCTTCGAGGGCGGCGACAATGCCGTCGACATCACCGCTCCGAACGATGAAGCCGTCAATGCCATGCCGCACCACGCTGCCGGTGTTTTCCGTGCAGATCACCGGCAGCCCAGCCGCCAGCGCTTCATAGACCGAGGTAGCAGAGCCCTCGCAAACCGAGGGCAGCAGGAACACATCCGCCCAGGCCAGTTGCGCCGCCATCTCGCTGCGCGGCACCACGCCCTTCAGTTCGAGCGCTTCTGCGAGTTCTGTGCGTACGGCCTGCGGCAAGCGCGACGGGCCGACCATGCGGAACGTCGCCTTGCCCGTGAGCCGCCGAGCGGCAGCAAGCACGTAGGGTGAGCCCTTTCGCAAGCCGACCTCGCCGACTGTGAGCACGCGCAATGGACCCGAAGCGCGCTCCAGTGGACTGGCGATCGGACGGGCGTCAACGCCGTAAGGCACGAGGACGCATTTCCCGGGCTCGATACCGGTCTCGATGACCAATCGGCGCACAAATTCTGATGGGCAAATCACCATGTCTGCCGCCGCCCACTCGGCTTTCTCGCGTGCGGCAAAATCAGCGGCGAAGGGATCCGCCACAGTTTTGGTCTGCCAGTCCGGGAAGCGCTCAGCCTCGGCCGCGACCAGTCGCTCAACGACTCCGCGCGGCGCGATGATCTGCTCGACCACGGCCCAGAGCCCCTGGCGCTTTGCGGCCTGTATCTGCTCCAGGCATTCCCCGCTGATCCCGTAAAAGCCGCTGGCAGCCCCAAAGCCGCGCCGTGCGACGTGATTAGAAAATTCGGTGGCTTCGGTCAGCGCCAGCCTGGTCTCATCGGCCTGCGAAACCGCGCGCAGGCGCTCGGCCACATAGTAAGCGCCCATGGCCGGAAAGGACCTGATCTTGGCGCGTGGAACCCCGGTCGGCACCCTGCCGCTCAGGCGGCGGAAGCCGGCCGGCATGAGTCTCCGGGGCAAGATGCCAACCAGCCGTGGCCAACTCTTTACGGCGCAGATGTCAGTATAGAGCCGTTCGAGTGCACCGTTCTGCTGCAGGATGCGCGGCACCGCATAGTGCATGCGGGCGCCCAATTGGCTAACCACGACTGTGCCGTTGTCGGTGCGCTCGCTGTCAGTCCGGCGGCGCGCGTCGCGACGCAGCCCACCGAGCACTTTACGCCAGGCGGCGACCCCGGATGCGCTGGTATAGTCGGCATCGAACAGTCGTTTGGCGTTGGCCCCCTTGCGCGCCAGGTCATCAGGATTGTCCCGCAGCGCAAGGATCATGGTCGCAAGCTTCCTGCCTTCGCCGATCTGCACGGCATCGCCACAGCCGGCGGCGCTGATGACCGTCGCGACCTCGCCCGCCGGATCGCCAACGAAAAGGGTAGGGCGCCCGACCGCCAATATTCCGTAGAGCTTGCTGGGAATGACGCTGCGCTCCAGCGCCGGTAGCAGCGAAACTAGATGCACATCCGCTGCACTCAGGCTCTCCGCCAGGCGCTCCCGGGGCTGCAATGGCTGCAGCGTGATATTGTCCAAGCCGCGCCGCGCGATCTCTGCTTCCACAAATGCCCTTTGCTGCCCCTCGCCGATAAAGAGGAAGCGGACATTCTTTTCGCCCTTGAGGCGGTTCGCGGCATCCAGGATCGTGGAGAAATCGTGCGCCCTTCCAAAATTGCCGGAATAGCCAATAACCAGCTCATCGTGAAATCCCCAGCTCCGGCGCAGCTTGTTCTTCCAGCGCGGAACGGGTTGGAGTTCCTGGCCCTCCGACCAGTGATGCACCACCGACAGCCGGTCGGCAGCGACCCCGCGCGTCTCGAGGTATTGCGCCATGGAATCGATCGGGCAAACGTTGGTCTCGGCCGCGCGCAGCGACCAGTCGCGAAGTGCGAGCGTGACCTTGGCGGGCAGGCCGGTTTGGTTGACCAGCTTCAGGTCTAGTGCAACTTCTGGAAACAAGTCCATGATCCAGTTGATTAAACTTGCGCCACGAAGCCGCAGTGGAATGGCCGCCGTTACCGACAACAGTGGTGGATCCGTGCACATGATGCAGACATCGCCGCGTCGCCCATGCAGCAATAGCCAGACCGCCGCGGAAAGGTGATAGCTCAGGTAGTCAAACACCCGTCCCAAATTGTTGGCGCGGCCAAAACCCGTGGTCGACAAGCGGCGAACCTCGATGGCGTTGATCGTTTCCACGGCCGCCAGGCTTTCCGCGTCCCTGCGATCATGCAGATGGCGGCCGCAAAGTACGACTACCTCGATGCCCTCACGCGCCAGCGCAAACGCCAGGCTGGAGACCATGCGGCTGGTAGCGGACTCGTCCGGATAGAAATATCGATTGGCGAAAATGACGCGCATTGTTTCCTCATGCCGGCGCAAGCGATGACGCCGGCGCGAGGGCCCGCCTTGCTGGGCGGGGTCGGGCCAGGTTGCCCTCACGCAAGCTTCACAGGTTTGGGGAGCGCACCTCAATTCGGGCAAACGGGGTACGACCAAAGTCGCCGCAGGCACTGCATCTACCGCCAAAGACGCTAGGGACGGGCCGCCCTGCCGGATATTGGCGCCCTCATACGAAGCGCACTAGTCTTTTCAACCTTTTGAAGGTGGCCTGAGGCCCACTAATTGGTGCCGTGGCAGGGCTTCTGAAACCCGTATGATCCATGTCGAATGCCTGTGATCGGCAATATCCAATGCAGGATTTGATATGGCGGCGAAGACAGCACTGATCATCGGCGTAACCGGGCAGGATGGCGCGTATCTCAGCGAACTTCTGCTAGGCAAAGGGTATCATGTTCATGGTCTTAAGCGCCGATCTTCATCCTTCAATACCGGGCGTATCGACCACCTGTACCAAGACCCCCGGGAGGGGGGTACGCGGTTCCACCTACATTTCGGTGACCTGACCGACGCGACTAATCTGGTTCGCGTGGTGCAGGAGGTGCAGCCCGATGAAATCTACAATCTTGGCGCCCAGAGCCACGTCCAGGTGAGTTTCGAAACCCCCGAATACACAGGCAATGCCGACGGGCTGGGGGTGCTTCGCCTTCTAGAAGCGATCAGGATCCTGAAGCTTGAGAAGACTTGCCGCTTCTATCAAGCCTCCACGTCCGAGCTCTTCGGCAAGGTCCGCACCGCGCCGCAGGGTGAGGGGACGCCCTTTTATCCGCGGAGTCCTTACGCCGCTGCAAAGCTCTATGCCTACTGGATCACCATCAATTACCGCGAAGCCTACGGATTTCACGCGTCGAACGGCATCCTGTTCAATCACGAGAGTCCGATCCGCGGCGAAACCTTCGTCACCCGAAAGATCACGCGCGCGGTTGCCGCGATAGAGAACAACCTGCAGGCGCAGTTGTGGCTGGGCAATCTCGATGCCCGGCGCGACTGGGGCCATGCGCGCGACTACGTCGAGGGCATGTGGCGCATCCTGCAGCACGAGACGCCCGATGACTATGTGCTGGCGACCGGCGAAACCCATACGGTCCGCGAATTTGTCGAGCACGCCTTTGCGGTGGTGGAGAAGCGGATCGAGTGGTCAGGCGAGGGCGTCGATGAAACCGGGTACGACGCCCGAACGGGAAAACCGCTCATCGCCATCGACCCCCGGCATTTCCGGCCAACCGAAGTCGACCTGCTGCAGGGCGATGCCAGCAAGGCGAGAGAACGCCTTGGCTGGCGTCACACCGTGCCGTTCGAAGCCTTGGTTACGGAGATGGTCGAAGCCGATCTGAGACTCATCGAGCAAGAGCGAGGGCGAAATGACTTCCATGGCTGGTAACGAAACCGCCGCGTTCGAGCTTGGCGGCAAGCGGGTCTGGGTCGCCGGCCATACCGGGATGGTGGGGTCGGCCCTCGTACGCCGCCTCGCCTTGGAGGACTGCGAGATTCTCAGCGTTTCTCATGATGTGCTGGATTTGACCCGGCAAGCACCCACCGAGAGGTGGATGAAGGCGGCGCGTCCCGACGTCGTCGTTGTCGCGGCCGCTCGGGTCGGCGGCATCGTTGCGAACTCCCGCTATCCGGCAGACTTTCTCTATGATAACGCCATGATTGCCCTCAACGTCATCCGCACCGCTGAGGAGCTGGGTGTGCAAAAGCTGCTGTGGCTGGGCTCGAGCTGCATCTATCCGCGCGCTGCCAGCCAGCCCATGCACGAGGACGCGCTGCTCACCGGCCCGCTCGAACCCACCAACGAGGCTTATGCGATCGCCAAGATTGCGGGCCTGAAACTGGCGCAAGCCTGTGTCACCCAGCACGGCAGAAGCTTTATCACGGCCATGCCGACCAACCTCTATGGCCCGAACGACAACTTCGATCCTGAGACGTCGCACGTGCTGCCGGCGCTGCTTCGCAAGCTGCACGAGGCACAGATCAACGGTCTTCGCACCGTATCAATATGGGGAAGCGGCAACCCGTTACGTGAGTTTCTTCACGTAGACGATCTGGCGGATGCGTGCGTATTGATCCTGAAGCGCTATGACGACCCTCAGCCGATCAACATCGGCACGGGATCCGAAATCTCGATCCGCGACCTGGCACTGCTTGTGGCCGATGTCGTCGGCTATCGCGGCGAATTGGTCTTCGATACCGGCAAGCCCGATGGCGCGCCGCGCAAACTTCTCAATGCTTCGAAGATGCAGTCGCTGGGCTGGTCGGCGCAGGTCGATTTGAGATCAGGCGTACGCGAGCTCTACGAGCACTGGCTCGCGCGTCAGCCCCAAGCGGAACTGGCCGCTCTCTAGCCGCCAGTTCCGTCCTTGCCCGCTTCCGCGGCTTTCACGACGCCCGGCGTCGACCGCGGTGCGGCGCGCTCGACCTCGGCGCGCAAGATATCGCCAGGACGGATTTCGGTCCGCTCGTCGGCCGGAATTTCAACATAGGCGCCTTTTTCCAACCGGGTGATGTTGTACCGTGTCGCGCTCGCAGACACGCCGACGTCGAGCCCTTGCGAAAGCGCACTCAGTTCCCCCATGGTCTCGATCATGGTCTGCATCTTGCGAGTGGTGCGTGCAAGTTGCAGGGCGATGTCGCTGAGGTTCGTCGCCGCCTCCTGGCTACGGGTGTCTTGTAGAGTCGCGATGCGCAATCCGACGTCCAGCAGGCTCTGCTGCGCCCGCGCGGCAGCGGTTTCGAGATCGAGGGAGTCGCGCTTGGTCGCGGACAGCTCGCGCTGCGCGGCGCGGTAGCGCGTCTCGGTCCCAAGACCTTTATCCAACAGCGCCTTGGCGGAGTTGACGTCTTCTTCGAGCGAGGAGATTTCGTCGTCATGCAGGGCAATGCTCTTTTCGACTGAAGCGATTTCGCGCTTAAAGCTGTCTTCCTGGGCAAGCAGCGCCTGCTCCTGCGATTTGAAGGTCTGCTGCCTGACCTGAAAGAGGAATTGTTCCGCATCGATGATCTGCTGCTCTTCGGCTCGGTTGTCCTGCGGGGTATCGATCGGCAGATCGTAGGTGAAGGCTATGCCGTCCCGTTCGGCCTGGACGCGCTTGAGCTTGACCTGCTGGGAGAACGCGGTGAGCGCCAGGTCGCCATAGTCCTGGCGGGCTGCGATGAACTGCAGCCCCGTCATGTTGTT
>JAQGKB010000200.1 GCA_028290345.1 Hyphomicrobiales bacterium
AAGGCCTGGGTGGTGAAATAGTGCTCAGGCTCTTCGCCGATGACATCATGCATGCTCTCCGAGATCAGCCGCGCGGCGGCGCTGCCGGCAGCGATCTGCGAGGGGTACATGAAGGGGCCGAGCTCGACCTCGACCGACCAGGGCAGGCCGCTGGCCGGATCGGTCATGGCCTCCAGCCGCTTGGCGCTGCGGGCGATCTCGGCAAAGGCTTCGTCCGGGCTCTCCCCCGGCAAGAGCCTGCGGTCGATGGTCAGTTCGACCCGATCCTGGATGGTGTGGGTGCTGTGCGGAAAGCTCTCGAAGCGGGTGATCGCCATCGTCGCCCTGCCGAGGTCGGCGTGCTCCCGCGTGAGGTCGATGTCCTCGCGCAGCATGGCGATGAACTTGGTTGCGCCGGTGACGGCGTCGCACGCCTCATGCGGCTTGCTGGAATGGGCCGGCTTGCCGCGAACGGTGATGAACACATCGATGCGGCCGCGATTGCCAAGGCTGAGTTTTAAGCTTTGACCGCCCAGAACCGCAATATCAGTGCGAACCCCCTCCCCTTCGACCACGCTGCGAATGGCGTCGTGGCGGCCGCTCTCTCCTGAGAGGCAGCAGACGAAGACCAGCCGGCCAGTTATGGCTATCCCTGAGGCCAGCAGCGCTTCGAGCGATACCAGCATGGCGGCCATCACGGACTTCTGTTCGCTGGCGCCCTTGCCAAACACCACCTCGCCCGGGAGTTCGTAGGGGGTGCCGTCGGCGACGTCGCCGGCATAGGCGTTGGTCATCGTCGACTGCGGCTGGTTCATCGCATTGGTGATCAGCATCAGCGAGCGGCCGCTGGTCCTCTCACCAATCTCCGCGATCAAATTGCCAAAGGCATCGTAGCGGATGGCGTCGATGCCCATGGCACGAAGCCGAGGTTCCACCGCGGTGGCGATGAACGCCTTGAGTTGCGGCTCCTGCTCGAGCAGGTCCGTCTGCGGACTGGGAATGCGGACCAGCTCGACCAGGGTGCGTTTGCAGCGCTCCTCGGTGATGAACGCCGCTACCGCTTCCGGCAGGCTGCCTTTTCGGGCCAACTCCATGGTGAATGCTCCCCAGCCGCTGCCCGCCGGCCTACCTCGCGGCCGGCAGCGTGATGCCGATATTGCGGGCTTTCGCCTGCTCGTAGATGAAGTGGGCCAGCGCGACGTCCTGCGAAACGAGGCCGGTGGTGTGGATGAGGATGCGTTCGTCGTCACTTTCCCGGCCGGGTTTCTGGCCCGTGACGATCTCGTCGATCGTGCCGTGAAGCTGGTCGCGGGTGAATACGCCGTCATCCACCATGCGGCGGAAATTGGGCTGCAGGTAGTTGAGGTCCCAGTCGTCGACGACGACCTTGTCCATCTTCGGCCAGTCGGCAGGATCGAGTTCGCGGCGCGCCAGCGAGATGAAGGTCGAGCCCGGCTTCAGCCACTCGGCGTGGCAGTTGATCTCGTTCGAGGTCGTACCGCCGACGATGATATCGGCACCGCGCGCCACCTGCTCGGGACTCTCGACCGCAATGACGGGGATGCCGAGCTTGTCGGACCATTCGGTCGCGAAGCGCTCGCGGGTCTCGGCGCGACGTGAAGTGACGCGGATTTCCTCGAACGTATAGAGGGTCAAGAGGCACCGCAGCGCGTTGATGCCCATGGTGCCGACGCCGACAAGCCCGAGGATTTTCGGGTTTTTCGGCCCCAGCCATTTGCAGGGAACGATGGCGGAGGCAGTGCTGCGCACGGCATAGGACCAGTGCTCATCCACGATCGCCAGCGCGTGGCCTTTCATCGGGTCCGAGAGCATGATGTAGCGGGCGCAATCAAGATAGCCGACATTGTTGTAGTCGCCGTCGTCATAGTGGTTGTAGAGCCGGACGCCGGTGACCGGCGGCTCCTCCATCAAGACCCCCTTGACGTGCCAGTGGTTGTTGAACGGCGCTGACACGTCCAGCTTGAAGCTTGGCGGCTTGGACCAGTGCACGGAACCCTTGGCGTGCATGCGATAGACATCCTCGCAGATGCGCATGGCATCTTCGGTAGTCAGCAGTTCAAGGGTGTCGCGGTACGGCACGAACAGAATGTCTGGGTAGGTCAAGGATTCACCTTCTCGGAGAGCAGTTTGCGGCTGGCGGTCAGTCGAGGATGGCAATCGCCTCGATTTCGATGATCTGGGCGCGCGTCACCGTCGAGTGGACGATGACGGTGGTCGCAGCGGGATAAGGCGGGCTGAAATACAGCGGGCGGTATTCCATGATGGCCGGAAACTGTGAGCCGTCGGTCAGGAAGATGTTGATCTTGACGATATCGGCCAGCGTGCCGCCGGCGGCCTCGATCGCATCGCGCAGGTAGCCGAAAATTCGATCGGCCTGCGCGCGGGGATCAAGGTTGCCCGCCTCGGCCTCGGGTTTGGCGGTCTGGCCGGAAATGAATACGAACTTACCCTTCTTGACCACATGCGAGAACTGCCCGCCCTGCGGTAGCGACGGCACATTGACGACCTCGAACGGCATCTGTTGAATTTCCGCATTGTGGAAAACGTCTATAAAGTAGACATCGGCGAGGCCATTGTGTCAATCTTCCTGACGCAACTGGTCGCGGAATTCGCGCACGCGACCAAGCTGACCCGCTGGCTCGTCCGGCACGAGCGCAGACAAGGAGAAATTATGGCGAGCCCGTTTTACACCACCAAGGTCGGCCAGGCCTCGATCCGGCAGCTCGATAACGGGCGGGGTATCTCCCACAGTCTGGTCAACCAGACCACCGGCGCCTCCAATGTGGACGTGCACATCAACGAGTTGAAGGTCGATTCCGGGGCCGGCGAGCGGCATTTCCATGCCAAGGCGGAAAACGTCTACATCGTGCTCGAAGGGTGCCTCGAAGTGGTGGTCGAGGGCGAACGGCACCTGCTCTACAAGGACGATGTCGGCTTCATTCCGGCTGGTATCGTGCACACGGCCGGCAATGCGGGCACGCACGGCATCTGCCGGATGATCGAGATCTATGCCCCGGCCGGCCGGGATTTCAACGTGGTGGAAGGCTGGTTCCGGCCCGACGCCTGAGATCGGCCGCGGCGGCCTGGCTCAACGTTTGATCGCGTCGCCGATCACCTGCGCCGCCGCATCCAGGCCCCCGGGCCCAAATCGCATTCCCAGGGCGGTAAAACCCGCCTGCAGACACGCCAGCGTGCCAAGGATCATTGGTGCGTTGACGTGCCCCATATGGCCAATGCGCAGGCCGTTGCCGGCGATGTCCCCGATGGTAAGCCCGACATTGACGCCGCAGCTCTGCGCGATCAGCTCGCGCAACTGCCGCGCCCGTCCGTCGCGGACGAGGAAAACCGTGACGGCATCGGAACGCTGCGAGGGCTCGAGGATATTGAGTTCCACGTCACCGGCGGTGGCCCAGGCCGAAAGCGCCGCGCGGAGCGCCTGGCCCAGAATCGCATGCCGGCGCCAGACCTGCTCAAGCCCCTCCTCCAGGATCATGTCGAGCGCCGCGCGCAGCGCAAACAGCAACTGCTCCGGCGGTGTGCCACCGTATTTGAGATAATCGGCCTCGCCGCGCCGCCCCTCCCAGCTGGTATAACGCGTCTTGAGATTGGCGCGCTTGGCGGCCGCGTGCGCCTTCGGCCCGGCGGCGACGAAGCCGAGGCCCGCCGGGGTCATCAGCCCCTTTTGGGCGGCGCCGACCGCGACGTCGACCCGCCAATCCTCCATTTCGAACGGAATGCAGGCAAGCGAGGCGACCACGTCGACCATCAGCAGAGCTTCGTGTCCCGTCTCATCCAGCACCCGTCGGATAGCGGGAATGTCGTTGACGACGCCGGAGGCCGTATCGACCTGCGCCACCAGGATCGCCTTGATCGTACTATCCCGATCGGCCGAAAGCCGCGCGCGCAGCGCCTGCGGATCGGTAGCGGCCCGCCAGCTGCCAGGCAGCACCTCGACCTCGATGCCCATGCCGGTGGCTGCGAGGCCCCATTCCCGCGCGAAGTGCCCTGCGTCGAGCACGACTACCTTGTCGCCGCGCGACAGCGTGTTGCCGATCGCTGCGTCCCAGGCGCCATGGCCGTTGGAGACGTAGATGTAGACGTGCCCCGAACGGGTGCGGAAGATCTGCTTGAGGTCGTCATGGCAACTGGCCGACGTCTGCACGATCGGGCCATCATAGATATCGATGGCCGGCCGGTGCATGGCCCGCAGCACCTCGGCGGGCAGCGTCGTCGGTCCGGGTATCATCAGGAAGTTCATGCCGTTTTTCAGCATTCTTGGCTCCGGTGGCCTCTAGCAGGGCCTTGATGGACGAAGATGGGCACGCCGATCGGCATGCCCATCTCCTCTTTTACGACTCCAGTGGTATCTGGAGGTAAGTGCGCATGCCAGGCCCAAGATTGCGCGTCACGTGGCCTCGCCCCGTGGTGTCTTCGGCCAGCAGCACCGAGCCGGGCAGAAACAGCCGCTTTTCCCCGGTGCTGGTTTCCACCTCCACGTTGCCGGAGAGGTGAACGATAAATTGTGGCCGTGGCGCACAATGGGGCTCACCGTCCGGCATCTCCGAGATCACCCGGCGGAAAGCCGCGTTCTTCAGCGGCAGAGGGTCCGTGGCCTCAAATACGGTCGAGGACACCGGGCTCTTCAGATGCGAAGTCGGCAGCTCGATTTCCTCGAAGCGGGATTCTCCGAGTTCATCGGCATAGAGGCGTATGTAGTGCATGTAGAATACCTTAGCCGTTGGGCTTGGTGGCCTTGCCGACGATGTCGAGGGCCCCGGCCTGGAATTTCTCGGTCTGGAGTGCGCTGCAATCCACGCTGCCCGGAAGGATCTTGAGCTTGACCAGGAGATCGATATTGGCCGTGCAATCCTTCTGGCTCAGTGCACCGTTCACGTCCCACACGCCGATCTGGCTGTAGAGATCGTAGGTGTTTTCCGCGACGTTCGGGAGCAGATCGGTGACATAGGCCTTGGCGACCTTCAGCCAGCCCTGCTTGTCGGCATAGAGCTGCCGGCTGGCCATCAGCGATGCGACGTTGACCGCGAGCGCCAGATCCGGATTGGCATCGAGCCACGAACGGTTTGCGTACCAGACGTCATTGGCCGCCGAGACTTTCTTGTAGGTGTAGCAGAGCACGTTGTAGACGTTGGGGAACTTGGCCTGCAGCGAGGCCGCGGCGTCGGAATGGACGAGGCCGGCCTGCAATTGCGGAGTGGCCAGCGCCTTGGCCGTCGCGCCCGAGCTGCCGAGTTCCACGAGCTTCACGTCGTCGGTGGTGATGCCGCTATCGCTAAAGCAACCATTGCGCAGAACCAGCCCGATGCCGGCGGAGCCGGAGTCGCCATAGACCTGGCCCTTCAGGTCGGCGATGGTCTTGGCCGGCGCCTTGCCCAGGATGAGGAAATCGTTGACGTAGTCATTCGCGCCGAAGATCTCGACATCGGCACCGCTCTGCTTGAGGCCCGCAATGCGGCCCAGCGATACCTCGCCGATGTCGGCGGATCCGGAAACGACTGCAGCGGCAGAGACGTCAGCCGGAATGGCCTGGTAGGTCGCGTTGATGCCGAAAACGTCCTTGAGGATGTTGACGGTCATGACGCTGTGGACTTCGGCCAGGTTCGGCGGCGAGCCGAACACCACCGACAGTGACTTGCCCTGGACCTTTGCCTTGAGCGCATCCAGCGCCGCGCTTTGCTGCGCCGCTACCATGCCGGTAGCGGCAACGGTAAGCGCGGCCGCCCCAAGAACGGCGATCACCGTTCGCATGGCCATGTTCTTCATTTTCATACTCATCTCTAGTCTCCCAGGTTGGCTCGCGCCGTTAAGTTGGAAAGGACAGGCGGACGAAAAGTCGTGACGATCGTATTTTCCGCATTACGGAAATCATTTCGTCAAGCGGAAATGTTTACGGCGCGCCGCTGCGGCTCCGGAATCGTGCTCACCGCGTGTAGTCGATCAGCTTGATGCCGCGGCGAAGCACCACGTCCACCAACAGCGCGCAGATCACGACGACCATGATCAAGCCATAGAGCCGGCTGGCGTTAAGCGCGTCGCCGGCGGACCTGAGCGCATTGCCGATGCCTTGGTCGGGAATAAGAAATCCCGCGAAAATAGTGCCTCGCAACGCGCTGGAGGTGGTGAGCCGGAGCCCGACCAGCAGATATGGCAGCGCCCCCGGCAGCACGACCTTGAGGATGGTCTGGATGCGGCCCAGCCGGAACGAGCGCGCTACCTCGCGGTATTCCTTGCCGGCATTGCGGGAACCGATGATGGTCATGATAATCATCGGGAACACGGCGTTAAGCACCACCGAGATGATCATGGCCTTCTCGCCTAGGCCGAACCACAGGACCATCAGCGGGATCAGCGCTACAAGCGGAGTGGAGTAAAGCGCGTTCAGGAACGGCTCGAACATCAGCCGCACCGGGCGCGATGCCCCGACGACGACACCGATGGTAACGCCGATCAGTACGGCCAGCACCCATCCGGAGAGGAAGATCCTGGCGCTCGCCGCCAGCAGCGAGAACAATTCGAAGCTCGAGATCATCGACCACAGATAGGTCACTACCAGCGACGGGTAGCTGAGCAGCTCCGGCTGTTGCCGTCCGAAGGCTTCCCAGGTCGCCAGCCACAGCAGGATCACGCCCATCCTGGCGGCGATGACGGTTCGAGGCGAGAGTTCTTCAGGCATCTCCGCGTCCTTTCCCTATCAATCGTCGAATGAGTCATTGCGCCAAGGCGCAATGCGCTGTTCGGCACGACGCATGCCGGCAGTCAGCACCGCCGCCGTGATCGCCAGGGTGATGACGCACGCCATCACCTGGTCCGTGCGGAAGGACTGCATCGCGTGCTTGACGACGCTGCCGAGCCCGGAAGCCTGCATGAACATCTGGGCCCCGAGGGCACCGACGAAGGCCGACCCCATGCCCAGCCTGATGCCGGAGAAGATGTAGGAGACCGAACCCGGCAGGATCACCTTGATGAAGGTCTGCAGGCGCGAGAGCCGGAAGCTGCGGGCCACTTCGCGATACTGCTTGGTAACGAGTTGCACCCCTGCCTCGGTGGCGGTGACCACCTCGAAGACACAGGACAGGAAGACCAGCACCACCTGCGCATTGAACCCCACGCCGAACCACAGCATCACCAGCGGAATGAGCGCGATGCGCGGCGTCGAATAGGCCACCTGGATGAACGGCGCGAAAGTCGCCGACAGATTGGCGTTCGAACCGATGACGATCCCCACAACGATGCCCACGACCGATCCGATGGCGAGACCAACTACCAGCAGGCCCATCGTTTCGACGAAGGCCCGCCCGAGAATGCCGCTGGCGATGTATTCCCAAAGCTGGCCCAGCACACGGGTGAACGATGGAAACAGGAACGGATTGGTCAATTGGCCGTAGAATTGCCATACGGCGACAATGAGCACGATCCCCAGCACGGCCCAGACCAGATCAGGCAAGGACCGCCGCTTCACGATGCGTCATCCTTCTTGGCGACCGGCCGCAATGCGTCCCAGATGTGCTGCCGCATGGCAGCGTAACGGGGCAGCGACTTGACTGCCGCGTCGCGCGGATGCGGCAGATCGACATCGAGCACTTCCATGATGTGGCCCGGGCTCGGGCTGAACACGGCGATGCGATCGGACAACACCAGCGCCTCATCGACGCTGTGGGTGACGAGAATGATGGTGGCCTGGGTCTTCTGCAGGATGCTCAGCATCTCGAACTGCAGCAGTTCGCGCGTATGCGCATCGAGGGCGCCGAAGGGCTCGTCCATCAGCAGGATTTCCGGGCGGACCGCCAGCGCACGAGCCAGGCCCACGCGCTGCTGCATGCCTCCGCTCAGCTGCGAGGGGTGGCTGTTGCTGAAGCGGCCCAGCCCGACGAGATTGATGTATTCTTCGGCGGTTTCACGCCGAAGCTTGCCGGGTACGCCGGCCGCCTCCAGGCCGAACTCGACATTGCCGCGCACCGTGCGCCACGGGAACAACCCGAAATTCTGGAATACCATCGCCACCTTGGACGATGGCTCGGTGACCGGATCCCTGTCGATATCGACGCGGCCGCTATCGAAGGGAACGAGACCGGCGATGATCTTGAGGAGCGTGGTCTTGCCGCAGCCGCTTGGCCCGAGCAGGGAGATGAACTCGCCCGGGCGCACCTGCAGGTTGACGTCGCGCAGCGCCAGGAGATTGTCAACAGCCTTGCTGCTGTAGCTTTTCATGACGCCCTCGATCCAGACCTTGGGCCGGGCCGTATGAGGGGCCGCCGCCAAATCGGGTTGTTTTTCGGGTGCTCTAGTCACGAACGAAACGCCAGGATCCGCGGCCATATGGAACCGTCTCTCAACTGATGACGAACAAGTGGGTATCGGGCTCCGAAAGCGGTTCGGCGCCCGACGGGGTGATGACAACGTCTTCCTCGCAGGCGTACCGCGTGCCGTTGTCGTAGATGTAGGTCTCGATGTTGATGACCATGCCCGCCTTGAGCACCGTCCGGTCGCCGACGCGCAGGCGCGGCGGCTCGCTCGAGTTCATCCCGATGCCGTGACCGTGGTGCGGGAACGGCGGTTCGAGCAGGACGGCGCGACCGCATTGCTCGGCATCGAGCCCGGCAGCTTCCATATGGCGGATGTGGTCGAGGATGGCGGCCTCGGCAGTGACGCCCGGGCGCAGGATCTCTTCCCACCACGTGGTGTTGATCCGCCGCGCCGTTTCGTGCCAGCGCTCCTGGCGCTCGCTCGGCGAGCCGACGACACCCATGCGGTTGAATTCGGCCCAATAGCCTTCATTGACCACGCCGGTATCGACGAAGAGCAGGTCGCCCTTGCCGAGGATGAAACCATCCGGTCCGCGGGTCTGCGAACTCGAGGCAAGGTTGATCTGGCTATGCGGCGGACGGCTTGCTCCGGCGGCGGTGAGGGACCTCGCGCAGAGCGCCTGCAATTCCCTTGCCGTGATGCCTTCGTGTGCACCCGCGAAGACGCTGCGCAGGGCCGCGGCATTGATGCGATCGCCGGCGCGAATGGCGTCGATCTCGGCTGGCGACTTAACCATCCGGAGCGACCACAGCAGGTCGCCGCCATCCACCCATTCGATCTGCGGGAAGGCGGCCTTGAGCTGCTCATACTGGCCGACCGGCAGCATCATGCGCTGGTCGTCGCCCAGTTCGGCGCCGACGCGGCCCCTCGCCACCCCCAGCCGGTTGAAGAGGACGGCGAGGTCGGAGTGGCGCACGGGCGGGGTGAAGGTGAAGACCTCGTCAACCCAGCTGGCCTTTGCCCCGGCGGTTCCCGACGGATGCGCACAAATGGCGCCGCCCTCGGCGGTGATCAGCAGGACGTGGCTGCGGTCTGTGGTCGCCTGGTAGTCGCGCGGCACGTGCCCGCTCAGATAGCGATAGTTGGCCGAATAGAGGTAGTCGCCGGTGACCATCAGCGCGACCAGGCCCTGCTCCCGCATGAGCGCCCGCGCTCGGTCGATGCGCTCGCGATACTCTGCCGCTAGAATAGGCATGCCAGTCTCCTATCTAGCGGATTACGCCGAGTATCTGGGCGCCGGTGGTGAGCTGCTCGCGGCCGGTGGCGGTGACCAGCACGGATTCTTCCAAAAGCAGCGAGCCGATTTCGGTGACGGTGCGAGGTTCAACTGCAATCGTCATGCCAGCCTGAAGGATGGTTTCGTCCAGCATGTTGAGCGATGGCGTGGTCGTCGCCTCGAGGCCGATGCCGTGCCCAATGCGCTTGATCGGGCTGAGCGGCTTTTGCCCCATGGCTTCGAGCTGCGCGTTGGCGTAGGTCGCGATTTCCTTGACCTTCAAGCCCGGGCGGACCAGCGCAATGCATTCCGATACGAGCTTATATTCCCGCGCATGCCATTCGACCTGCTTGGCCGTCGGCTCGCCTATTGTCGCCAGCCGGGACAGATCGCTCCAATAGCCGCGATACCGGCTGTGGAAGTCGCACATCAGCATGTCGCCAGGCCTGAACACCCCGTCGGCGGCGCCCATGGAAAGATGGGTGCAATGGGCCGAGATGGGCTCGTTCGGATCTGCGCCGACCTCGACATTGGCAAGAGCAAGCTGCCGCACGAT
>JAQGKB010000204.1 GCA_028290345.1 Hyphomicrobiales bacterium
AGATCAATGTCCGCATGGTCGCCGAAGGCAAGAAGCCGGCGAGCGGTCACCCGGTTCTGCTCGGCATCACCAAGGCGTCGCTGCAGACCCGCTCGTTCGTGTCCGCAGCCTCGTTTCAGGAAACGACGCGCGTTCTCACCGAAGCCGCTGTCAGCGGCAAGGCGGACCTTCTCGAAGGCCTGAAAGAAAACGTCATCGTCGGCCGCCTGATCCCGGCCGGTACCGGCGCGGGCATCACGACCGCCCGGCAGATCGCCGGCAAGCGCGACGACCTCATTCTCGAGGAACGTCGCCGGCAGGCCGAAGTCGTCAGTATCCCGGCCCCCAAGGAGCCGGAACCCGCAGCGGCCGAGTAGGCTGTTCGGACATCGCGAATTGAAAAAGGGTCAAAGTTGGCCCCTTTTATGTTGGATGCGGGCAGGCTCTTGTGCAGGCACCGACGTCGTCCCGTTGCCGTTGCCCTCGCCCGCCAAAGGCGTCAGCGAGTTGGGCTACCCCTCACCCTAGCCCTCTCCCCAAAGGGGCGAGGGGACGCCAACCCTCGCCCCTTTGGGGAGAGGGTGGTCCGGCAGGACCGGTGAGGGTTACAAAGTTGTGGCGAGGGGTTTAGCGCGCCTCGCTTTCCTATTTGGCGGGCGCCGGCGTTCTTGATGGGTCGAGCGGTGGGTACTCCATGGTCCGCCACAGCTCGGCCAGGCGCTGCTGGTTGAGATAGAACGTGATGCTGCGGACCTCCGCGAGGCCGCCATTGACGCTGACGTTGGAAGCCGAGCACGCGAGGCCGATCAGGTCGCCGTTTTCGGCGACCACAGGGCCGCCGCTGCCGCCCGTATTGGTCGGCGCCGTGCTGAGCAGGGCATTGTCCACATCGCTGGTCGCCAGGGCCACGCCCGAAGAGGTGACCAGCACGCCCCCTGGCGTGTCGCCCTTGCCGCCGCGATAGAAGTCGGTCTTGCCCGGATACCCGGCATAATAGACGGACTGGCCGGCCAGCAGCGTCCGCAGGCCGGGAAGCCCATGCGGCGTGAAGCTGGGCGCCAGCGCAACGGGGCTCTTCAGGCCGACGATGTCGGCACGGCGGAAGCTGGCCTTCTTCTGTTTGGTGAGGAACGGGTTGTCCTCGCGATATTCGAAGGCGAGGCGCGGATCGTCATTGATCAGGCTGAAGCGCAGCATGGCGCCGAGCTGGGCGAGCGCGGAATCGTAAACTACGTGTTTATCGCGATCCAGGATCTTCAGTGGCGGGGATAGCTGCGACAACGCGATGTTGTCATTGGCCTGCGAGGCCCAGACCAGCCAGTTCTGCATCAAATGCCGGCACGTATATAGAGTGTCGCCGCCGAGCACGAACGCGGTGCCGCGGGCGTCATTGCCAAGCACCGGGCAGAAGCGCAGGCCCTGGTTGCGGCAGGTCTCCACCTGCCAGGCGATCGGATCAGTGGCCAGGGCCTTCGGGTCGGTCACGGGCTCCAGCGTCAAGATGTCGACAATGCGGGGGTGCTGGGACGGATCGTCGGTCAACCCGATGGTGTAGATCTCCAGCACGGCGGTCTTGAAGAAGTCTTCGAACGGCAGATCGAAGGTGCTGATATCGTCGACCGGCCTAAAGCCGGTCCAGAACGGGCCAGTTGGCTTCGGCGTCAGCAGCACCGGCCGGGCGGCGATTTCATGACCGGGGCAGGGTGGCTGCCAGGGGGGGTGACATGTGGCCTGCGCCAGAGCGGGACACGCCGCCAGCAGCAGTAGCAGCGCCGAAAGCGCAAACAAACGGAATCGTTTCAGCGAACGCAGCACTATCGATTCCCCATGGTGGATCCTCCGGCACTCAAACGGGTCCTCAAGGGCGTCGTCAATGGGCGCACGCGAGTTTGAGGATGTGGGCAGAAATCGACTAAAAGTGTAGGCATCCCGCCGTCCTGAGTATCATATTGCCGTTTTGCTCGGGTGACTGGTGTGCATGTCCTGCAAAGCGGCCCTGCACCGACATTTTCCTGAAAGAATCCTTGACGGGGCGGGCAGGGGGCAGTATTCAGCGCCTACCTTAACGGTCGGTCGTGAGGTTCACGCGGGTATCTGCCACCTTGTGCGGGCATCCAGGAACCTCAAACACACCGGTTCGGTGACTGTTGTAGCAAGATTTGTGCGCATGAACGCTTCCTATTGGAAGTGGTCCGCTGCATTGAACGGCGTCGCTGTCCTCAGATGGGAGAGCGGGCGCCATTTGTCTTGTTATGCCGGTTTCCGGAATTGGCTAGTGAAATTGAATTTGGACGATGGAAAGAGCGCAATGCCGACCATTAATCAGTTGATCCGCAAACCTCGGACTTCCAAGCCGAAGCGGAACAAAGTCCCGGCCATGGAAGCAAATCCGCAGAAGCGCGGCGTTTGCTCTCGTGTGTACACGACTACGCCGAAGAAGCCGAACTCGGCTCTGCGCAAGGTGGCGAAGGTTCGCCTGACCACCCAGCGTGAAGTGATTTCGTACATCCCCGGCGAGGGACACAATCTGCAGGAGCACTCCGTGGTGCTGATCCGTGGCGGCCGCGTTCGCGACCTTCCCGGCGTTCGCTACCACGTGCTGCGCGGCGTTCTCGACACGCAGAGCGTGAAGGATCGCAAGCAGCGTCGTTCCAAGTACGGCGCGAAGCGGCCGAAGTAAGGAGAGCTCAATATGTCTCGTCGTCACCGCGCAGAAAAACGCGACGTCATTCCCGATCCCAAGTTCGGCGATCTGGTCGTCACCAAGTTCATGAACTCGCTCATGCAGGACGGCAAGAAGTCGGCTGCTGAAGGCATCGTTTATGGCGCTTTCGATATCGTCCAGGCCAAGACCAAGCAGGACCCGATCGCCGTGTTCCACACAGCGCTCGACAACGTTCGTCCTGCGGTTGAAGTGCGCTCCCGCCGTGTTGGCGGCGCCACGTACCAGGTTCCGGTCGAAGTCCGTACCGATCGTCAGCAGGCCCTGGCCATTCGCTGGCTCATCGAATCCGCCCGCAAGCGCGGCGAGCACACCATGCGTGAGCGCCTCTCGGGCGAGCTGATGGATGCGCTCAACGGTCGTGGCCAGGCTGTCAAGAAACGCGAAGATACGCATCGTATGGCTGACGCCAACCGTGCCTTCTCGCATTACCGCTGGTAATTGGAGAAACCGATGGCCCGCGAACACCGCATTGAAGACTATCGTAACTTCGGCATCATGGCTCACATCGATGCTGGCAAGACCACGACCACTGAACGCGTGCTCTATTATACCGGCAAGAGCCACAAGATCGGTGAAGTCCATGATGGCGCTGCCACGATGGACTGGATGGAGCAGGAGCAGGAACGCGGCATTACCATTACGTCGGCCGCGACCACGACCTTCTGGAAGGGTCGCAATGGCGAACTGCACCGCTTCAACATCATCGACACCCCCGGCCACGTGGACTTCACCATTGAAGTCGAGCGTTCGCTGCGTGTGCTCGACGGCGCCATCGCGCTGCTCGATGCCAATGCCGGCGTAGAGCCGCAGACGGAAACCGTCTGGCGCCAGGCCGACAAGTACAACGTGCCGCGTCTCGTGTTCGTCAACAAGATGGACAAGATTGGCGCCGACTTCTACCGCTGCGTCGAAATGATTGGCACGCGCCTTGGTGCGAAGGGTGTCGTCGTGCAGCTGCCGATCGGCGCTGAGAATGAATTCAAGGGCGTCGTCGATCTGATCGAGATGAATGCCCTGGTCTGGCGCAACGAAGATCTCGGTGCCCAGTGGGACATCGTCGAGATCCCGGATGATCTCAAGGCCCGCGCTGCCGAATACCGCGAGAAGATGATCGAAGCCGCCGTCGAACTCGACGACGATGCGATGACGTCCTATCTCGAAGGCAAGATGCCGAACAACGACACGATCCGCCGGCTTATCCGTCGCGGTACCGTCGATGTGAAGTTCTTCCCGATCTTCTGCGGCTCGGCGTTCAAGAACAAAGGCGTGCAGCCTCTGCTGGACGGCGTTATCGACTTCCTGCCGTCGCCGCTGGACATTCCGGCGATCGAAGGCATCGACGTCAAGACCGAAAAGCCGGTCTTCCGCCATGCCGACGACAAGGAACCGCTGGCGATGCTGGCGTTCAAGATCGCCAACGATCCGCACATGGGTTCGCTGACCTTCTGCCGCATCTACTCGGGTACGCTCGAGCAGGGCGCGATGTTGGAAAACACCGTGAAGGAAAAGCGCGAGCGCGTCGGTCGCATGTTCCAGATGCACGCCAACAGCCGTGAGCAGATCACGGAAGCCTTTGCTGGCGACATCGTTGCCATCGTCGGCCTCAAGGATACGACGACGGGCGATACGCTGTCGGCTTCGAATGCGCAGGTCATTCTCGAACGGATGATCTTCCCGGAGCCGGTTATCGACATCGCCGTCGAGCCGAAGTCGAAAGCCGATCAGGAAAAGATGGGCCTGGCGCTGGCACGGCTTGCTGCCGAAGATCCGAGCTTCCGCGTGAAGACGGACGAGGAAAGCGGCCAGACGATCATCTCGGGCATGGGCGAATTGCACCTCGACATCATCGTCGACCGCATGCGCCGCGAGTTCAAGGTGGAAGCCAACATCGGCGCTCCGCAGGTTGCGTATCGCGAAACCATCACGCGCGTTTCCGAGG
>JAQGKB010000205.1 GCA_028290345.1 Hyphomicrobiales bacterium
GCGCCTTACCTCCTGAGTGCCGTCATAGCGGGCGAGGATGGGCGGATTTCGGTGCTGGCCCTGAACCGCCACCTGACAGAGTCGATGAAACTCAATGTTTCGCTGCGAGGCTGTGACGGGCGTTTGAACGTGGCGAATGCAACCGAACTTGTGTCCGACGACCTCTCGGCCGTGAACACTCCTCAGAACCCGGATCGCGTTGCGCCTCGCGGCTTAACCCGGGTAACTCTGACCGACGGCGAACTGAGAGCTGAGCTGGCGCCAGCCTCATGGAACGTGATTGAGTTGCAAGGCTGATAGTCGCCAAGCTGCCCGGGGCTCGTCCTGCTCGCGTGCATCTGCTTGGGGTCAATCCCAGACCTTAGTCCGATTGGTTTGAACGTCGGGTATTCGCCTTGCGGACGCAGAAGCTCCCCGTCCGCTTCCGTGAAGGGTTTCGGCTGCCGATGGGCGCCCGAAAGCCCCACAGTCGGATCAGCAACTTAGCCCGCCGATGGCGTCGGGACCCTGCGCCGATCAACACTTGTGTCTTCAGGCATGAACCGGTGTCCACTCACCTGACTATGTAGGTTTATTACACCATTTTTGCGGAATTGAGGCATATCAAGGGCAGAATGTGTTGCGAACTTTTACATCGTACCTTAAACAAGGATGGGCGTGGCCATCCATCGCTGCGTCGAGCTTTGGGCGACACGTCCGCCGAGGTAGGAGAGACCAATGGCAAAGTCGGTTGTGGCAACACTTGCGACAGCGCTGCTTGCGGCGTTCGCCGCGGGAAAGCGCGTTCAGGCGTCATGCTGGTCCAAATCGCAATACTCAGACGTCCCGCAGTTCCATTTCTATGAACTAACAGTTTAGTCGAAGGGATCTATCATGACTGTCTTTGAACATCGGCTGCCACGACGGCAGATGCTTGCCTTGATGGCCGCCGGGGTCGCGCTGAGTGCCGGGGTGGGCCGTGCCTCTGCAGCGGCACCGACGAGCGGAGCCTCTGCCGCGGCACCGACGAGGGGTGGCGTGATCGACGTCGCGATCGTTGGCGAAGTGCCGACGCTTGATTCGATGGTAAGTTCCGTCAATATAGTGGGCAACGTCGCCCAGCATATTTTCGAAACGCTGTACACCTTCGACGCCGACATGCGCGTCGCGCCGCTGCTCGCCGCGGCGATGCCGGAGATTTCCGCCGACGGGAAGACCTATGACATTACGCTCCGCCAGGGCGTGAAATTCCACGACGGCACCGACATGACCGCCGACGACGTGGTGCTATCGATCGGGCGCTGGCAGAAGGTCTCGTCGCGCGGCAAGACCGCGGGAGTGGCGTCCGTCGAGGCGGTCAGTCCCTATCACGTGCGCATCGTTCTCAAGTCGCCGTTGGCGATGTTCGTCTCCATGCTTGCCATGAATAGCAACGCTGCGATTATCCTGCCATCCGAGAAGCAGGCGAACCCGATGACCGACGTGGTCGGCACCGGGCCCTACAAGCTCAAGGAGCATCGTCCGGATCAGTTCATCCAGCTCGTCCGCTACGACGGCTACGCCAACCCGCCGGGCGAGACCAGCGGCTATGCCGGCGAGCGAAAGCAGTATCTCGATGAGATCCGCTTCGTGCCCGTGCCGGACGCCAGCACCCGCCTCCAGGGTGCGATCGCCGGCCAGTACCAGTTCGCCGATGCCCTGCCGATCGAAGACCTGCCCCAGCTGACCGGCCAGGCCGGCACCGAGCCGATGTTGCAGCAGCCCTTCGGCTGGGTGGTGTTCGTGCTCAACAAGCAGAAGGGGATCGCCTCCAACGTCAAGATCGCCCGCGCCGTGCGGGCGGCGCTCAGCATGGAGGACATGCTGGCCGCCGCCTTCGGCGATCCGAAGTACTGGAAACTCGACGGCGCCATGTTCCCCGAGCCGCTGATTTGGCACACCAATGCCGGAGTCGAGGGCAACTACAACACCGCCGATGCTGCAGCGGCCAAGAAGCTACTGACCGAGGGCGGCTATGACGGCAGCCCGCTGCGCCTCCTCACCAGCCACCAATACGAGTTCCACTTCAAGATGGCCCAGGTCGCGGCCGAATATCTCAAGGCCGCCGGCTTCACCGTCGACCTGCAGGTCTATGACTGGGCAACCCTGAGCGACCGTCGCAACAAGCCGGAGCTGTGGGACATCTACATCACCCACAGCTCGTTCCTGCCCGATCCCGGCCTCATCAGCCTGCTCTCGACCTCGTCGTCCGGCGGGTGGGCTACGCCGGCCCGAGCCAAGGCCATGGATGCATTCATGACCGAAACCGACACCGCCAAGCGTGTGGTGCTGTGGGGCGAGGTGCAGAAGGTGATCGCCGACGAGGTGCCATTCATCAAGATCGGCGACTTCAATGCCCTCTACGCCAAGTCGCCCAAGCTGCAGGGCATCAAGGCGGTGGACTGGCCCTTCTTCTGGAACGCCTCGCTCGAGAAATAACACCTGTGGCCCGGTACCTTCTGGAACGTGCGATCGGCATGGTGGCGGTGATGTTCATCGCCGTCACTGTGATGATTCTCATCGTGCGGCTGGCACCGGGCGCTTCGCCTAAGTGGTGGAGCGCTGCCGGCCGACCTCGGTTGCGCTCGACGAGAGCGCCTATACCCTCGCCGACGTCGGCAACGTCGTTCGCGCCCAGGCCGCCGACATTATCCTTCTCGATCCCCACGAGGCGGGCGGGCTGTGGCAGTGCATCAAGCAGGCGGCGGTGGCTGAAGCGGTCGGCATCCCGGTAACCCTACATTCGGGCGGCGAGCTGGCGCTGTCGCAGGCGGATTGCCTGCACCTCGCGGCGTCGATCCCCAACATGAACATCCCTATTGACAGCGAGTACAGCTACCACACCGCCGACATCGTCAAGCACCCGCTCATCACAAGCGAGGGCAGCATGCCCGTGCCGGAGAAGCCAGGCCTCGGCGTCACGCCCGATGTCGACCTCCTCGAACGCCATCGGGCGGCTGAGGTGCACCTCGCTTACCTGCATTCTCGGCGCCCCGGGCTGGTTCCCGGAAAAGCCACCTTACTAAAGGAGACTATCGTGACCTTTCGCTCGAACCTCTGGACGGACCTGACGCGGTCCGAAATCGCGGCTGCGCGCGATGCTGGAGCCCTGGTCGTGATCCCGATCGGGTCCACCGAACAGCATGCCAATCACCTGCCGGTGGGTACCGACAGCCTCGCCGCCACCGAGATGAGCCTTCTCGCCGCCGGCGCCGCCTCGCATCCGGTGCTCGTCGCTCCCACGGTCACCGTTGCCTTTTCGCCGCACCATGCGAGCTTTCCCGGCACCATCACCCTGAAGCTGGCCACTCTCAGCGCCCTGCTCGAGGACATCACGGCCAGCATCGAGCGCGCCGGCTTCAAGCGGCAGCTGATGGTCAATGGCCATGGCGGCAATCGCGGCCCGCTGATCGCCATCTCGACCGAGCTCATCACCGCCGGCCGCGAGGTGGGGTACGTCGACTACTGGTCCCCGCCCGCCGCCGATATCGCCAGCATTCTGACCGGTGAGCGGCGCGTGGTCGGCCATGCCTGCGAGATGGAGACCGCGATGGTCATGGCGATGGAAAAGCACCGGCCCGAGCGCGTCGCCTTCTATCAGCAGCAGGTCGAAAATCTTGAGCCCCGGCGGGAGTCGCCCTACTGGCGTTCCTCCGCCCCCAACCCGATCCTGGAGGCCGCTGCCTGGTGGCCGCCGATCTATCTCGGCGACGATCCGGGCTATCAGGGCGATCCGCGGCGCGGGAGCGTGGAGACGGGCGAGCGGCTCATCGCCGCCATCACCGACCGGCTTGGGACGTTTTTCACCCGCTTTGCCACCGCCGATCTCAAATCCGGCGTGGTGCCGCCCGTGCGCCAAGGCGACTAGGCCGCACTGGGCCGTGGCGCGATGAATTGCGGGAGCATTCGCCGGGCTTTACACGGAACGGAAAATGCTCCAAAGCCGTCGCGATGTGCTAACGTCGCGTTTTCAAACCGGAAAGTGGCGCCGATTTTCCTGAAACGCTCTAAGCTTCGCGACGGCGTCAAAGTCTGAAAGCAGCACATGGAAATTCCGGAAAGTCTCATCGATCGCATCCGCCAGTCGGCCACGACCCTCGGCAAGGCCGGGGCGGCGGTGGCGGCGGTGATCATCGAGGACATCGACGCCGCAACGCAGATGAGCACTAACTAACTGGCAGGGCGGGCGAGCGTGAGCGAGCCCACCGTCACGCGTTGTGCCCGCCGCCTGGGCTGCAGCGGCTTCAAGGATTTCAAGCTTCGGCTGGCGCGGGACCTCGCAGTGGGGCGCATGTACCTTGCCGCCGACAAGGTGACCCCGGCCCGGAGCGCCCGCGAGGTCAGCGAGCAAGCCTATGAGCTTGTCGCCCAGACCCTTGCGCTGGCCTTTTCGCAGCGCGATCCCGTAGCGCTCGAGGCTGCGGTCGACGCCATCGAGGCGGCACGGCGGCTGTTCTGCTTCGGTGTCGGCGGCAGCTCGGCCAACATCGCCCAGGAGGCGGAAAACCGCTTCTTTCGCCTCGACGTGTCGGCCACGGCCTCCGCCGACCCCTACCGGCAGCGCATGGCGGCGGCGATCTGTGATTCGCGCGACGTGTTCCTGATGTTCTCGATGACGGGGAAGCCCGAATCGCTGATCGACAGCGCCGAGATCGCCAAGAGCGCCGGTGCCCGCATCATCTCGGTCACCGTCCCCACCAGTCCGCTGGCGAGGCGCAGCGACATCGTGCTGCCGCTCACCATGCCCGAGGACCAGCGTTTCTTCCATATGCCGAGCCGCGGCCGCTACGGCCAGCTCTACATCCTCGATTGTCTCGCTACGGCGCTGGCGGCCCGCCGCTCGGAGAAGGCCAGCGCTGCGCTCTGGCGTATCAAGCGCATGCTGGTGAACCTTCATGGCGACACGCCCGGCCAACCTATCGGGGACTGAGCCTGGGAGGCGACTACCTCATCCATCGCGCAGCACACCCACCTTCAGGGAAACCCCACCATGTCGTTCGAATTGCCTCCCCCGCCGCGCCCAAACGGGAACTACAGCCCAGTCGTAATCCACAATGGCATCGCCTATGTCAGCGGCCAGGTTTCGCGGGAGGGCACCAATGCGCTGACCGGTTATCTCAGCAAGGACGACGACATCGGTCCGGCCCGCAAAGCTGCGGAACTTGCGGTTCTTCGCTGCCTCAGCGCGCTTGCGGACGCCGCCGGCGGCTTGGACCGGATCGAGCGGATACTCATGCTCCGTGGTTTCATCCGGGCTACGCCAGACTTCGAGCGGCACGCCGCCGTAATGGATGCGGCCTCGGATGTCGTAAAAGAGTTGCTCGGGGAGCGGGGTGACCATGCACGCATAGCACTAGGCGCGGGCAGCATCCCCAGCCAGGGACTCGTCGAGGTCGAGATGGTCGCGGCAGTTCGAACCTAGAACCCTGCCGGCCTTTCTCGGTCAGGTGCCGGTCTCGACCGGCACCATCACACCGAGGTTCAATGCATCAGGTCACCCTGCTCGGCGTTAAGGGCTGCATAGTGCTCGAGCTTTTCTACATCAACCTCGACACCCAGCCCTGGCCCATCCGGGACGATCATGACGCCGTTCTCGATGGTGAAGGGCTTGGTCACGATGTCATCGACCATCAGATAG
Source organism: Hyphomicrobiales bacterium (assembly GCA_028290345.1). GTDB lineage: Bacteria > Pseudomonadota > Alphaproteobacteria > Rhizobiales > Devosiaceae > JAQGKB01. The sequence goes on from JAQGKB010000205.1 coordinate 5,657, forward strand.
TAGACGGTATCGATGGCGTGGCGAATTTCAGGGGTGGATGCGACCAGTTGGAGATGGCAGGCGGTAGAGATCCCCAGTTCGCCCCCGCTATGCAGATTCATCCCGATGCCGAAGCCATCGCACATGGCGGCAAGACGCTTGGTATTATTGATGCCACCCCATTTGTGAACGTCGCCGTGGATGACGTCGACGGCATTGAGCCGCATGGCCGGAGCAAACTCCTCCAGCCGCACCACGTACATATTGGTGCATAGCGGTATGCCCCCCATCTCACGCACCCGCGCCATACCTTCGAGGCCGACGCAGGGGTCTTCGAGATATTCGAGGTCGAGCGGCAGCAACTGCCTGGCTGCCCGGATCGAGTCGGGAACCGACCAGGCAGCGTTGGGGTCGATCCGCAACCCGATGTCCGGCAGCAGCTCACGCACTGCCTTCATATTCTCGACATCGGAGAACGCGTCCGTCGAACCTTTCAGCTTGAGGGCGGTGAACCCGTAGCGGTCACGGAAGGCGACAGCGGCTTCGGCCAGGACCTGCGCCGGCGGACCTTCCGCTTCCGGCGGAACGATACCCGGGGTCACGACACCAGTGACGCGCACGGTGTCGATCAGCTTGCCGCCCGTCAGCTCAGCCAGCGACCGGCCGGTATCCTTTCCGATAAGATCGTAACAGGCCATCTCGATACCGGCCAAAGCGGCATACCCGACATAGCCGTAGAAAAACGGCGTCATGAACAGCTTCTGGCGGAGCTTTTCGATGTCATACGGATTCCAGCCGATCAGCATCTCGCGGCTCAGCTCGATGATGGATGCCGTTGATTTGCCGCGATAGGTTTCGCCCCAGCCCTCGAGCCCGTTGTCCGTGGTCAAGCGCACCACGGTGCGCGTTGTACCCGTGCGCTTACCTACGTTGCTCTTGAAAAACGTCGTGTAGGGAACGTTGATCGTCCAGATAGCAATATCAGTGATCTTCATCTCAGGGTCTCTTGGTTAAGTCGGTTGGAAAGGCGAGATCAACCCGCTCGCCGGCAGCATCGAAACATGTGGTAACGTCGGAGCCCCAAGATCCGCGGAGCCGCAAATTGGGTCGACGGTGGGTACCGCGCCGAGCCGTTTGTCTGGCGTATTTATCTGCACGCGAGCCAAACGCGTACTCCCTAGTTGCCGGTAAGCGCCGCTGCGACCGTGTTGAAAAAAAGTGGCCGAAACGCTTCGATTCGGTCGTTGTCGCGCGAGGGATGCACCCGGTTGGTCAGTAACACCGCCACCAGCTTCTCCGCCGGAACCAGGCACATGGCCGTGCCGGTATGGCCGGTGTGCCCGAGCGCCTTGGGCGCCAGCAGGTCACCGTAGACCCTTGGGCTCGCCGGCAGCCAGCACAGCCCCCGCTGCGCACCGCGCTCGTCGGTCCAGGGCGAAGTAAAAAGGCGTGCGGCGGCCGGGCTCATGATGCGGACACCCTTGTGGGTGCCGCCCTGGAGCAGCATGCTTCCCAAATCTATAAGGTCCGCCGCCGAGCCGAAAAGTCCGGCATGAGCGGAGACCCCACCCATCTTCTGGGCGGTTTTGTCGTTGACCACCCCCCAGTCGGAGCTGCCACGCGCCTCGACATAATCGGTCGGCGGAATGCGGGGCTTCAGGCTCTCGGGCGGATTGTAGGTGATGGCCAAACCCATCGGCCCGAAGACGCGCTCCTTGAGCAGCGCATCAAGCGTCCTGCCGCTGGCGCGTTCGATGATCAGCGCCAGCAGAATGAAGTTTATGCTTGAATAGAGGAACAGGGAGCCCGGTGCGCCTGCGAGCGGCAAGGCCAGATAGGCGGGCAGCAATGTGTCCCAGCCCTTGTGCTCGTTATGGAGCCTGGGATTGGACTGAACCCCGGATGTATGGCTGACAATGTGGCGGATGCGGATAGCCGACTTGTCGCCCTGGGCGAATTCAGGCAGGAACCGACCCACTTGGTCATCCAGCGCCAAGAGCCCGTCCTCGATGCACAGCATCAGGGCAATCCCCGATATCGGCTTGGTGAGCGAGGCCAGGTCGAACATGGCATCGACAGGCATGGGTCCGCGCGGTTCGGGGGCAGTCTGCTGCCGACCGGCGGCATGCTCGAAAATCATGTCTCCGTTGTGAGCAACCGCCGCCACGGCGCCGGGAAACACCCCATCCTCCACGCCCTTATTCATCATCCATCGGACGCGGGCGAGGCGCGTTTCATCGACTGCGGAAGAAACCTGGTTCATCTGTATTTATCTTTCGACTGCTCCGAAGGCGGATCCGTTCACGATCCAGCGCTGGAACGGCAAGCCAGCGGGAGTGGTGGGACGGTGATTTTCATGCGTTCGACCTGGAGGCTGAAGGCGAAAGCTCGTTGTGCCGGATGCAGGCGACGAACTGGTCGGGCCCGACCGCCTCGAGCGGGGGCACCACTTGGGCGCAGGCGGCGATGGCATGCGGGCACCGGGTGCGGAAGACGCAGCCCGAGGGTGGCGCGAGCGGGCTCGGAATGTCGCCCTTGAGCACGATACGGTCGGTGCGCGCGTCGGGGTCGGGAACCGGCGTCGAGGACAGCAGGGCTCGGGTATAAGGGTGGCGCGGGGCGGCATAGATGGCGCGGCTCGAGCCGCGCTCCATGACGCGTCCGAGATACATCACCACCACGTCATCGCAGAGGTACTGCACGACGGACAGGTCGTGGGCGATGAACAGCATGCTGAGCTGGTGCTGCTGCTGCAGGTCCTGGATCAGGTTGAGGATCTGGGCCTGTACCGAGACGTCGAGCGCCGAGACCGGCTCGTCGGCGACGATCAGTTCCGGCCCTACGGCGAGCGCACGCGCAATCCCGATGCGCTGGCGCTGGCCGCCCGAGAACTCATGCGGGAAACGCCGGGAATGGTCGGGCGAGAGGCCGACCTGGGTCAACAGGTCGGCGATGCGGTCCTGGTGCTGCCGGCGCGGCACGCCGCCCGCTTCCAGCGCCTCGGCGATGATGCCGTCTACCCGCATGCGCGGATTGAGGCTCGAATAGGGGTCCTGGAAGACGATCTGCAGGCGCCGCCGGTAGGCGTTCATGTCGCGATCGGACAGCGCGAACAGGTCGGTGCCGTCATAAATGGCTCGGCCGCCCGATGGCTCGACCAGCCGCAGGATACAGCGCGCGGCGGTGGTCTTGCCCGAGCCGGATTCGCCGACGAGCCCGACGATGGTGCCCCGGCGGACGGTGAAGCTGACATCGCTGATCGCCGCGACATCGCCATTGCGGGTGTGGAAGCGCTTTTCGAGCCCCTGCACATCGAGCAGCACGTCGTTGGCAGGAGGAGAGCTGGTCATAGCTCTTCGGCCCTCCAGCATCGGCTCATATGCCCTGCATCGAGCGGGCGCAGATCCGGCGCCTCGAGCCGGCAACGCTTCACCGCATAGGTGCAGCGCGCGGCAAAGCTGCAGCCCTGCGGCAGGTTGGTGAGCGGGGGCACGAGGCCGGGAATGGCGCTCAGGCGGCGGCGGCTGCCGTCGCCGGCATGGTCGCGCGCGACATTGGGCACGCAGGCCATCAGGCCCTTGGTATAGGGGTGGCGGGGCTGGGCGAACAGGGTGCGGACCGGAGCTTCCTCCACCACCTTACCGGCATACATCACCACCACCTTCTGGGCGATCTCGGCGACGACGCCCAGGTTATGGGTGACGAACAGCACACTCATGCCGATCTCGGCCTGGAGCCGCCGCAACAGGTCGAGGATCTGCGCCTGGATAGTGACATCGAGCGCGGTGGTGGGCTCATCGGCGATCAGCAGCGAGGGGTTGCAGGCGAGCGCCAGAGCGATCATCACCCGCTGGCGCATGCCGCCCGACATCTCGTGCGGGTAGTCGTTCATGCGCCGGCCGGCCGCCGGGATCTCCACCAGCTCCAGCATGGTCTGTGCGCGCGCCCAGGCCTGCTGCCGCGACACCGGTTCGTGCAGGCGGATCATCTCGACGATCTGGTCGCCCACCGAGAACAGCGGGTTGAGGCTGGTCATCGGCTCCTGGAAGATCATGGCGATCTCGGCGCCGCGGATGTTCCGCATCTGCCGCTGGGACAGCGTTGCGAGATCGACACGACTGCCATCGCGTCGGCGATAGAGCATCGAGCCCGCGACCACCCGGCCCGGCCGGGCGACGAGGCCCAGCAGCGAAAGACTCGCCACTGACTTGCCCGAGCCGGATTCGCCCACCACCGCCAGCGTCTCCCCGCGGCCGATGCTGAAGGTCACGTCGTCGACGGCCTTCGCGACCACGCCGCGCATCTCGAAATGGGTCTTCAGACCCTTTACCTCGAGCAGCGGCTCGGCGGGGTGCACCACCGGGGCGACGGCAAGCGCGCTCACATCTGCCCCCTGAGCTTGGGGTCGAGCAGGTCGCGCAATCCATCACCGATCATCTGCAGCGACAGCACCGACAGGACGATGGCGAGGCCGGGGAACAGGATGGTCCAGTCGGCCTGGCCCACATATTGCCGGCCGGAGGCAATCATGGTGCCCCAAGTGGGAACTTCCGGGCTGACGCCGACGCCGAGGAAGGATAGCGAAGCCTCCGCCAGCATGGCATGGGCAAAGATGAAGGTGCTCTGCACCAGGATTGGCGACGTCAAGTTGCGCAGCACATGCCTCAGGATGATTTTCCAGGCCGGCACGCCCAACGCCCTTGCCGCCTCGACAAAGGGCAGCTCGCGGATCACCAGCGTCGAGGCCCGCACGATGCGGGCGAGGCGCGGGGCATAAACGAGGCCGAGCGTGATGATGATGGTCAGCAGAGACGGGCCGAGCGCGGCGACGAGGGCGATGGCAAGCAGCACGTCAGGAAACGCCATCAGCGCATCGATGATCCGCGCGAGCGGGGTATCGAGCCGGCGGAAGAACCCGGCGAGAAGCCCCAGCACGAGGCCAAGCACCGTGGCGATGGCGACGACGCACGCACCCACGAGCAGCGACAGCCTTCCGGCATAGAGCGTGCGGCTGAAGATATCGCGGCCGAACTCGTCCGTGCCGAAGAACCAGATCGGCCCGGGCGGCGTGAGGCGGTGGACCACCGAGAGCTTGCCGGGCGGGATCGGGGCAATGAGTGGGGCAAAGATCGCCAGCAGGGCGATGACCACGATGATGACGAGCCCGATCATCGCCGTGGGGCGCCGCAGCAGCAGCGCCAGCACGCCGGGCTGGGTCACGAGCGCCGATGGCGTGGCGGGGGCGTTCAATAGCGCACCCTCCGGTCGATGATGACGTACAGGACGTCGATCAGGAAATTGATCAGCACATAGAGCCCGGTGATCACCAGCAGAGCACCCTGGATCACCGGATAGTCGCGGCGCAGCACGGCCGAGACCACGAGGTTGCCGATGCCGGGCAGGCCGAACACCGTCTCGATCACCACGGCGCCCGAAACCAGCAGCGCCACGGTCAGGCCCAGCACGGTGACGATCGGGATCAGGGCGTTCTTAAAAGCATGGCGCATCACCACGCGGAACTCACCCATGCCCTTGGAGCGAGCGGTGCGGATGTAGTCGTCATTGAGCACGTCGAGCATGCTGGACCGCGTGAAGCGGATGATGAGCGAGGAGCTGAGCAGGCCGAGCGTAAAGGCGGGCAGCAGCAGGTGGTGCACCCGGTCGAGAAAATTCGCACCGGGGCCGCCATAACCGGCAACCGGCACGATGCCGAGGCGCACCGAGAAGAACTGGATGAAGAGCAGCGCCAGCCAGAAGCTCGGAATGCTGGCTGAGAGCATGGCGAGCGCCACCACCCCCTGGTCGAACAGCGAGCCGCGCTTATAGGCAGCGAACACGCCGATTGGGATGGCGATGAGGCTCGCGATGGCCAGCGACAGCATGGCGAGGAGGAACGTCGGCTCGGTCCGTTCGAGAATGGCGGTGAGCACCGGCCGGTTGAGAAAGATCGACTGGCCGAGGTCGCCGCGCACAATCTGCCCCAGCGCCTGTACATATTGCACGAACAGCGGCTGATCGAGCCCCCATTGATGGCGCAACGCAATGATGTCCGCCGGGGTCGCGTCCGGGCCGAGCATCACCGCGGCCGGATCGCCCGGCGCCAGCCGCACGATGAGGATCACCACGGTGACGGCGATGAACATCACCACCACCATGCCGATCGCACGTTCGACAAGGTACCTAGCCACAGGTGTTATTGCTCCTTGGCGGGCGTGTCGCCCAAAGCTCGACGGGGCGATGGGAATGGCCGCGCCGATCCTTGTTTAAGGTAGGATGTAAAAGTTCGCAACACATTCTGCCCCGGATATACCGCAATTCCGCAAAAAAAATGTAATAAACCTACATGCCCAAGTGGATGGACACCAGGTCGTGCCTGGAGACACAAGTACCCCTCGGGAGTGTGAAGTTGGCAATGCCGTGATCATGGGCTTGAGCAACAAGGAGATCGGACGCGATCTGAGAGTGAGCCCGCGCACGGCGGAAGTCCACCGGGCACGAATTATGACCAAACCAACGTTCGTCGCCTCCGAGGCACGGCCGTTGCTCGTGCCTCGGGAGGGCATCGCGCGTCAGCGCGGCGCGATGTAGACGCTGCCCTTGGGCGCGTCGTGCCGGTTTGCCATCTCCTGCGAGCTGGGGAGACGAGGAAGGTGGGCGCCACCACAGCCAGGTAGTCGGAGACCGGCGCCGGGAGCTTGTTCGGGTCGTTTCGTCATAGGATACCTATGTCCATTGTCCAAATGGACCGGGAACATCCTGGACGTGCAACAGGCCGAGAGCTCTCGTGAGAGCCGAACGGGGGCACGCGCCTGTTGATCTGGCGCCGAGCGGGACAGCAACGAGCTTAGGCTGGTACCAGCATAGCGACCCGCATGATGCCGACCACTTTGCTTATGTTAGTTCCCTGGTCACTCTTACCCTTGCCGCAGGTGTAGGCCCCGCCCTCTTTGACAACGTATGCTGGTATTCCCGCCTTTTGAATTTTGAACTCGCCACGCAGGATGTAGCAAAACATGTCCATATCCATGAGCGGTTGGTTCGCAGGATCAACAGCTCCTGGCTGGTAGACGGCATCGCCGATTTTGACGCTCTTGTAAGCGGCAATCTGAGACTCGACCTCACCAACGTCCACCCACCGAATACCAGGGCTGAGTTCCTTGCCATCATTTGGGCCGTATTCTGGAACCTGCGCCCCGACAGGGGTCGCCAAAGCCAACAATGGGGTAGCTGCCGCTGCCGCTAGGCCGAGCGAACCGAGGGACAATGCAGACCTGCGATTGATAGTCGTCATGGGTTCCTCCTTTTTGAGCAGTGCTGTTGAAAGGACGCGCGCAAGTAGCCCATACCCTAGTCATCTCGATGTCAACGCAATTGGACGAGTGGCACGGAGCATGTAACGCGCTATCGATGCTGCACCGATATTCCCGCCGCTCGATCCCAGGACTTCGAAGCGGATCTTCTGCGTCGTGGTGGACACAGAAATAGTTGTGCGGATCTCCCGGCCCGATAGGCTGAAGGGCCAGAGCGGGGACCGAAGGTGCCGCTGCCATAACGTATCCTCAGGCATCCAGGCGTTGTCTCCTCGTCAGTGGCTTTGCAGTGGCCCGTTTCGAGGACCGGCGAGGGTTGCGAGCAGGGCTGAACCCGTCAGCAGAGCGGCGCCGAGGACGAATGGGCTCCGCCAGCCGGCGGCGTCGAAGAGCAGGCCGCCAATCGAAGCGCCGAAAGTAATGGCGAACTGGATGAGGGCGACTTGAAGCCCGCCGCCAGCTTCGAGGTCGTTCGGGATGACCCTCGTCATCCAGGTGTTCCAGGCGACGGGTATCGGGTTGGCGAGGAAGCCCCAAAGCACAAGCAGGCCAGCGGTTGCGATTGGCAGGTGGCCGAACGCGAGCAGCAGAACGGCGATGAGCGCCATCAGACCCGGAAGGCCGATCACCACTGCGGTGAGGTGCGCCCGCAGCACGAAGCCGACGGCGACCGTCCCAACCAGGCCCGCGATACCGAGGCCGAGCAGCACCAGCGAAAGACTGTTCACCTCAAGGCCTGTCGCGCCTTCGAGGAACGGTCGCAGATAGGTCGACAGCGAGAACTGGCCCATGAAGGCCAAAGTCGTCGCGGCCATACCGATGGCGAAGATGCGGTTGCGCAGCAGGCCGAACATCTGGGTGACCGACACGTCGCGACCGGCCGGCATTCTGGGCAGCACCATCATTTGCCAGGCCAGGCCGGCAATGCCGATGGGCACCACGATGAAGAAGGCACCGCGCCATCCAATCAGGCCACCAAGGAAGCTGCCGAGCGGCGCAGCGATCACGGAGGCGAAGGCCGTACCGCCCTGCAGCATGGCAATGGCCTTCGGCAGGTCCGGGCCGGACACCAGGCGTGCGAGGATCGCCGTGGACAGGGACCAGAAGCCTCCGATCGAGATGCCGATCAGGGCCCGGCCAATCATGAAGACGAGGTAGTTCGGTGCGAACGTCACGGCGAGGCCCGAGACGATCAGCACGCCGGTATAGAATAGGACGGCCGTGCGTCGATCCAGTTTCGAGAGCAGCGAATTGCCGAAGAGGCTGGTCACCACCGCGAAGAGCCCAGAGATCGAAATCGCCTGGCCAGCCTGTCCCTCGGTGATAGCGAGCTCACGGGCGATCGGGGTCAGCAGGCTGACCGGCATGAACTCGGAGGCCACCAGCACGAAGGTGAGCAGCGAAAGGCAGGTAACCGCTGCCCATGGCGTCCCGCGAGCGGCCGAAGCAATCTGGTCCGGAGATTCAGTGGCCATACTGCTCGTCACTGACCTTCTCCATCCATTCGACAATCTTGCCGTCCAGCCGCGAAGGGATTGAACAGCGGATCGATCCGCACCGTGCCAGTGAACCAGTCGGTCGGACCCCTTCCTGAGGGCTTCGAGCCTGCTCGTGTGATGTCCATCGTCTCTCCTAAGCCAATGCGGCTTCTTCACTGCTCATCGGTTGCACGAGGATATAGCCGCAGCCGCTGGCCGTGATTAGATGGTGTAATTCGGATGCGGCTATGAGAAAGATTCACAAATGGCGATAGACAAGATCCATGATCTCCAGGCTTTCCTGGCCGTCGCGCGGGAACAGAGCTTCACCAAGGCGGCGGTGAAGCTCGGCATCACGCCGTCAGCTCTCAGCCATACGATCAAAACATTGGAGCAGCGGCTCGGCGTGCGCCTGCTGACCAGGACGACCCGCAATGTCGCCCCCACTGAAGCCGGCGAGCGCCTGATGCGCTCCGTGGGGCCGCATTTCGACCAGATCGAAATCGAGCTGACGGCACTCGGCCAGCTTCGCGACAGGCCGGCGGGCATCGTTCGGATCACCTGCACCGATGACGCGATCGTCACCATATTTCAGCCGATGCTGGCCGGCTTCCTACGCCAGTATCCCGAGGTCAGCGTCGAGATCATCGTCGACTACGGCTTCACCAACATTGTGGAGCAGCGGATCGACGCCGGTGTCCGTCTTGGCGAGTCATTGAGCAAGGACATGATTGCGGTGCGCATCGGTCCGGACTGGCGCTTCGCAGTGGTGGGCTCACCGGCATATTTCGAGCTCCAGTCTCCTCCGGTAACCCCGCAGGACCTCACCAACCACGTCGCCGTCAACATACGGCTCACCACCGCCGGCAGCATTTACGCGTGGGAGTTTGAAAAGGACGATCGGAAGCTGAACGTCCGGGTCGACGGGCAGCTTGCCTTCAACAACATCATGCCGGTGCTGCAAGGCGCTGTCGACGGGATTGGGCTCGCCTACCTCCCGCTCGCGCTGGCGGCCCCGTATCTGAAGGATGGTCGCCTGGTCGAGGTGCTTGCCGACTGGTGTCCATACTTCCAAGGCTACCACCTCTTCTACCCCAACAAGCGCCAGGCATCTCCAGCATTTGCCGCATTGGTTGAAGCACTGCGGTACCGGGGCGTTTGATCGCGAAAGGTTCACCGGCAACGCCGTTGTCTTATCCGACATCAATACAACCGCTTCGACACAGTCATCAGCGTTGTCTGGGACGTACCTGCGCGAGACGCCAACCACTCGCCGATTGAGGCGTTAGCCGATGGTCCTGAACGCGGCCACGACGCGGCGCCGCAAGTTCGCAACAGCTTGGCTCACCGCGACCCACGCCGGGCGCGATTTGATCCAGCCGACGCCGCGGTTGCGCAGGCCGATCAGCCAATCCATTAGCGTCTTGAACCAGCCGATCTGCATCAGCTTCGCGTGACCGGCATGATAGATGCGGTCGCAGATCAGGATGCTCAGCACATAGGCGGCCACAAGCAGCACCGGCCCCTGCATCAAGTGCCCGCTAGCGATCCAGTAGACAGCGAACACCTTGACCGGTTCGATCAGGATGAAGGGGATCGCCAGCAGTACCAGCACCACATAGGGCGGCAATCGCGCTATGCCCTCGCCGAGCCGCTGAAACAGGCGCAGCCGGGAAAGCTGGGCGATGGCCGGCCACAGCAACAGCGTCAATATCGCATCGATCGCCATGTAAACGATGAGGACTATGGAAACAATGATCCGCCCCACCAGCCGGAACGGACCACCGCCGGCCGGGCTGCTTTCTTTCGGTTCAGGCACTTCCGGCAAAGCACTTCTCCGTTGTGTTGCAGCGCCCTCGGCCCCGCACTTCTAAAGACAATATGTGATGCGTTACAGCGAAATACGACTGTTGCAGCCTACAATACCGGTGTTCCTCGAACCGCATGATTTCAGGTTGTATCCCAACCGCAACACCGCTTGACCCACCTGGGTCGATCCCATAAACCGGCCACATTTATTGCTGATAGCAACCTCGTGCGAAATGGCGCGAATTGCGCTATGTTCGCGGCCGGCCGCGCATATTTCGCGCCTTGGGACCCTGCACATGGATTTCAGAATTTCGCCTGACGACCGGGTTGGCGGCGGCAAGCCGAAAAAGCCCGCCAAAGGCGGAAAGAGCAGCGGCAGGACCGAGCCGAAACTGGCTGCCGGCCCCAACCTGCTGGTTGGTGACGATCGTCCCGCCCCCAAGCCGCAGCGCGGCAGGGCAAAGAAGGTTTCCGGCAAGCGCCAGCGCAAGCGGATGACGCTTGGCCGCGTCATCGGGCGGCTGTTCTATCTTGGCGTCATTCTCGGCGTCTGGGCGCTGATCGCCGTTGTCGGTATCTTCGTCTATTACGGCGCGCAATTGCCGTCTTCGAACACCTGGGCTATCCCGCAGCGCCCCGCCAATATCAAGATTTTGGCCGCCGACGGGCAACTGATGTCCAATCGCGGCAAGGCCGGCGGCGAGGCCATCTCGCTGCACGAGTTGCCCTATTACGTGCCCGAGGCGGTGATCGCCATCGAAGACCGGCGCTTCATGAGCCACTGGGGCATCGATCCGGTCGGGCTGGCGGCAGCCGTCACCGATAACATCACCCAGCATCGCTTCGCTCGCGGTGGGTCGACGCTCACCCAGCAGCTCGCCAAGAATCTCTTCCTCACCCGCGACCAGAATTTGGGCCGTAAGGTGCAGGAAGCGCTGCTGGCGCTCTGGCTCGAGCACAACTACACGAAAGATGAGATTCTCGAGCTTTACCTCAATCGCGTCGATTTCGGCCACAACAAACTCGGTATCGAGGCGGCCGCCCAGTACTATTTCGGCAAGTCGGCGCGCAATCTCTCGCTCGGCGAAGCGGCCACCCTGGCCGGCTCGCTGAAGGCGCCGTCCAATCTCAATCCCAAGGGCAATTCCGATCTGGTTTCGGCGCGCCAGCGCACCGTGCTGCAGTCGATGGCCAATGAGGGCTATATCTCGGATGCCGAGGCCAAGGCCGCGGCAATCGATCCCAACCAGCCGATTGCCACCAAGATCGCCGGCTCGGAGTCCTACGTCGCCGATTGGGTCGAAAGCCTGATGCAGTCCTATATCGGCGACGTCAAACAGGACGTCATCGTCTCCACCACCATCAATTGGGATCTGCAGAAGCAGGCCGAATTCCTGGTCAAGGAGATGGTCGCCAAGCAAGGCAAGAGCCAGGGCTTCAGCCAGGGCGCCTTGGTCGCCATGCAGACCGACGGTTCGGTACAGGCGATGGTCGGCGGCGTCGACTACAACCAGAGCCAGTACAACCGCGCCATCACCGCCCGGCGCCAGCCCGGCTCGGCCTTCAAGCCGTTCGTGTACCTGACCGCGGTCGAAAACGGCTATACGCCCGACTCCGTAGTCGAAGACGCGCCGCTGAATTATAATGGCTGGCAGCCGGAAAACTCCGAAAAGAAGTATTTCGGCCCGATTCACCTGCGTGACGCGCTGGCTTATTCGCTCAATACCGTTGCCGCCCGGCTTGCCATCGCCGTGACCCCGCAGGCGGTGGTCGATACTGCGATGCGCATGGGGATTTCCTCGCCTCTCGAGGCGGTGCCCTCTGTGGCGCTCGGCACCTCGACGGTGTCGCTGCTGGAACTGACGGCGGCGTATGTTCCCTTTTCCAATGGCGGCAATGGCGTCATCGCCAACGTCATCACCAAGATCGCGACTCCGGACGGCAAGATCCTCTACCAGGCCTCGCCGTCCGGCCCCGGCCAGGTGATGACCCCCGAAAGCGTGGGGATGATGAACGACATGATGAGCAACGCCATCCAGATCGGCACCGGCAAGGCCGCGCGCCTCGATGGTTGGCCGATCGCCGGCAAGACCGGCACGTCGCAGAAATCCCGCGATGCGCTGTTCGTCGGCTACACGTCGCACATGGTCACCGGCGTCTGGCTGGGCAATGACGACGATTCCCCGACCAAGCTCTTCGGCGGTACGTTGCCGGTCTCGATCTGGTCCGATTTCATGGCCAAGGCGCATCAGGGCTTGCCGATCACGCCGCTGCCGGGCAACTACATCCAGGCCAACGACCCCAACCTGCAGCCGCTGCAAGGCGATCCGCAGAACGTGCCGCCGCCGGATCAGCAGCAGCCGCAGCGGGCCGCCCCACCCAAGCAGCACAAATCCATCGGTGACCTGATCACCGGCCTGTTCGGCGGCTGACCGGGCTAGCTGTCTAGGCCGTAGACCATCAATTGCCGGCCATGCGCCTTGAGCCAGGCGCGGCCGCGCGCCATGTCCGGCAGTGTCTCGGCTACCTTGTTCCAGAAGGCCTTGGAATGGTTCATCTCGACGAGATGGGCCACTTCGTGGGCCGCCACGTAGTCGAGCACGTATTCGGGCGCGAGGATCAGCCGCCAGTTGAAGTTCAGCCGTCCGCTGCTCGCACACGAACCCCAGCGGCTCGATTGCGAGCGCAGCCGTATCGATTTGGCAGTGACGCCCAGCGTTTCGGCATGGATGGCGACCTGCCGCTCCAGGTCGACCTGTGCCTCGCCCTTAAGCCAATCGATCAGCCGCCGGCCCTGATGCTGCGGCTCGCCCGGAACCAGCAGTGCCGGCGCGCCATCGCGTTCGGAGATCTCGACGCGCCCCCGGATCTTGCCGGTGGCGATGATGACGTGGCCGACGCCGCGCAGCGGCACGCTGGCGCCCTCGACGAAGGCCACCGGCATCGCCGCTCGCTTCAGCCGTGCCGCCAGCCACCCGGCATGACGGTGGAGGAAGGCCTCGGCCTCGGCCCAGCGCCCGTGACTGGGCACGGTGAGCACCGGCCCGCCGGAGTGCGGGATCGACAGCCGATAGCTGCGCGCCCGCGCGCTGACCCGTACCGTCACCGCAATAGCGCGGCCATCGACCAGTGCCTCGGTCGTCGCCGGCCATTTTTTCTGGAACAGAGCAATCATCTGGGCCGATCCGCGCGAACATCGGGGATGCGCCGATTCGGGCGGCTTTCTTGTGTCTTGGTGACAAAAAGAAGCCCCCTTTGGCAAGGGGGCGTCAATTTTGCGGCCCGAAAGCCGCGGGGCGGGGTGGACCGACTAGTAGCCGCCGCCCTGGTTGTTGCCGCCCTGGTTGTCGCCCTGGCGGGAGGTGTTGCGCTCGCGCATGAAGCGATCGAACTCTTCGCGATCGCGGGCCATGCGCAGGTTGCGCATATGCTCATGAAACGCTTCGACTTCGTCGTCGAGCTTGCGGCGCTCTTCATCGAGGCGCTTGAGCTGCTCCTCGCGATAGGCGTCGAAGGCGGCATTGCCGCTGGTCGAGCTGAAGGCAGGGCCGCAATGACGCGCCCATCTCTGCTGCTTCTGCTGCATCCAGCGGTCCGGCCGGAAGCCGCCGCCATTGTTGAATTTCTCGCCCCAAAGGATATAGGCGAGCACGACGAAACCGAGCGGCCAGAAGACGATGAAGCCCAAAACCATCAAGGCGATGGTAAAGGGCGACCATTGAGGTTTGATAATTGCTGTGTTCATCTGTTGCATTCTCCCAGTCACGAACCTTTGTGATGTGGCCCGCGTCGACGGGAGGTCAAGAAGATCACATCGGATTCTTCGCTCTTGAAATGGCGTGACGAACAATTATGCAGCCCGAACCCGAGCCACACGATTGGTGGAAAATGAGTTTTGCGGACGATCCGCGGGTGCTGCTGCCGGCCATTTGGCGGCCGTTGCGGCTCGAAACCCTGGTCCGTTTGCGCTGGTTGGCCATTATCGGCCAGGCGGTCGGGGTGTTTTTCGTCGCCTTCGCACTCGGTTTCCCGCTGCCGCTGATCGAATGCCTGGGGCTGATCCTGCTGTCCGGGCTGATCAACCTGGCGCTCACCCTGCGCTTCGGGGCCGGACATCGTCCATCTGCCAACTTTGCCACCTTCCAGCTCGCCTATGATTGCGTGCAACTGGGCGGCTTGCTGGCGCTGACCGGCGGCCTGCATAATCCGTTCTCCATCCTGCTCTTGGCGCCGGTCTCGGTTTCCGCCACCATCCTGCCGCAGCGGGCGACCTTTGCGCTGGCCTTTCTCGTCGTCGTGATCTCTTCCGTGCTCTCTGTGGTGCACCTGCCGCTGCCGTGGGACCCGGATAACCAGATCGTCTTCGACCGGGTGTACGTCCTCGGGCTCTGGGTTTCGCTCGCCTGCGGGGTGGTGTTCATTGCCACCTACACCAACCGGGTGGCGCACGAGGCGCGGCAATTGGCCGATGCGCTGGCCGCAACCGAACTGGCCCTCTCCCGCCATGAGCAATTGAGCGCGCTCGATGGCCTCGCCGCCGCCGCCGCCCACGAACTGGGCACCCCGCTCTCGACCATCGCCCTCGCCGCCAAGGAGATGCGCGCCGATCTGCCACCGGGCCCGCTGGCCGACGACGTGGATCTGATCATCTCGCAATCGGCGCGCTGCCGTACCATCCTCGGCAAGCTGCGCAATCTGGGGGCCGGCGATGGCGATCCCTTCGCCGAGGTGCCGTTGAGCGAATTGCTCGCGGAAGTCGCAAGGCCGCACGAGAACCTGGGCAAGTCCATCGTCATCAGCAAGGCGCCGACGGCTGGCCCGGACCCGGTGTTTCGCCGCAATGTCGGCTTGCTCTATGGCCTCGGCAATCTCATCGAGAACGCCACTAGCTATGCGCGGAGCGGCGTGACGGTCGAAACCGCCTGGGATGTCGCGACCATCACCATCGTCATCACCGATGATGGCCCGGGGTTCCAGCCCGATCTCATCGATCGGCTCGGCGAGCCTTATCTCACCACTCGCCCGCGCCAGCCAGCGACGGCGCCCGCCGACACCGGTGGCCTCGGGCTCGGCATATTCATCGCCAAAACCCTGCTCGAACGTACCGGGGCGCACCTCGATTTCAAGAATGCGGAACCAGATACCCATGCCCAGGTGACCGTCACGTGGCCGCGCGATGCCATCGAGACGGCCGGCCGGTTACCCGAGTTTTGACCTTTTGGTCGCAAGGTCTTATGGGAATAAGCATGAGCACGATAGACGAACTGCTGGCGACGGACCGGACCCTCCTGCTTGTCGATGACGACAAGGCGTTTCTGACTCGCCTCGAGCGTGCCATGGTCAAGCGCGGCTTCGATGTCCGCATCGCCGACAATGTCGCGGACGGGCTGGCGGCGGTGCTGGAAACCGCGCCCGCCTTCGCCGTCGTCGATCTGCGCCTCGAGGACGGCAACGGCCTCGAGATCGTCTCGGCGCTGCACCAGAAGCGCCCCGATGCCCGCGCCGTGGTTCTCACCGGGTACGGCAACATCGCGACGGCCGTGACAGCCGTCAAGCTCGGTGCCGTGGACTATCTCTCCAAGCCCGCCGATGCCGACGATGTCATCAATGCCTTGCTCGCCAGCGGCGAACAAAAGCCCGAGCCGCCGGAAAATCCGATGTCGGCCGACCGGGTACGTTGGGAGCACATCCAGCGCATCTATGAATTGTGCGAACGCAACGTCTCCGAAACTGCCCGACGCCTCAACATGCATCGGCGTACCTTGCAGCGCATACTCGCCAAGCGCGCGCCGAAGTAGCCGCCCCGCCGACCCTTTCTCCAGTCCTGCGTCAAACTCTGAAAGGCCGTCATGACCGTAACGTTGCAGTTTCATGGTGCGGCAGGCACGGTGACGGGATCGTGCTACCGCGTCATCCACCCTAAGGGGCAGTTCCTCGTCGATTGCGGGCTGTTCCAGGGCAACAAGACCGTGCGCGAGCTCAACTTGAAGCCGCTGCCGTTCGATCCGGAAAAGCTCGACTACCTGCTCCTCACCCACGCCCATATCGACCACGCGGGCCTGCTGCCAAAGCTCTACCAAAAGGGCTTTGCCGGCCCGATGTGGATGACCGCGCCGACCGCCGGACTGCTGGAATACCTGTTGCCCGACAGTGCCGGCATCCAGGAGAGCGAAGCCGAGCAGGAGAGCCGCAAGCGCACTCGCCGCGGCGAGCCCCCGGTCGCGCCACTCTATACCAAGGAAGATGCCGCCAAGGCGCTCGAGCACCGCCAGACCGTCGCTTACCACGAGTGGATCGAGCCGGGTCCGGGGGTGCGTGCCCGCTACTGGAATGCCGGCCACATCCTCGGCTCCGCCTCGATCGAGGTCGAAGTCGCCGATAGCGACGGCAAGAGCGTGCGGCTGATGTTTTCCGGCGATATCGGGCCGGACGAGAAGGTGTTCTACAAGGAGCCTGAGGGCCCGGCCGGGTTCGATTATATCCTCTGCGAATCCACCTATGGCGGTCGCGAGCGCACCGACTACACCCTGGTCGAACGGCGCGAGGCGCTGAAGATCGAGATCAACACGGCGCTTGGCCGCGGCGGGAATCTGGTCATTCCCGCCTTCGCCGTGGAGCGCAGCCAGGAATTGCTGCACGACATCGGTGTCTTGATCCGGGATGGCGACATCAACCCCAGCCTGGTGTTCCTCGATAGCCCGCTCGCCAGCAAGGTCACCGCCGTCTATGAAAAATATGCGTCGATGTTCGACGACGTGGAACTGGGCGCCGGCGAACTTTTCAACGATCCCCGCTTCCGCATCGTCGAAGACGTCGACCAATCCAAGGCCATCAACGCCATTCGCGGCGGCGCCATCATCATGTCGGCCTCCGGCATGGCCGATGCCGGGCGGATCAAGCACCATTTGCGCAACAATCTCGTCCACAGCAATGCCACGGTGCTGTTCGTCGGCTACCAGGCGCCCGGAACGCTGGGGCAGATCATCCAGTCCGGCGCCCGCGAAGTGCGCATCCACGGCGAACTGGTGCCGGTGCGGGCGGCCGTCCGCAGCCTCGGCAATTATTCCGCCCACGCCGACCATTCCGAACTGATGGCCTGGATCAGGCAGCGCCTGCCGGCGCACGGCGCCATCTTCCTGACCCACGGCGAGGACGAGGAACGCGCCGCCCTGCGCGCAGCGCTGCTGACCGCGGGCATTGCCGGCGACCAGGTGATCCTGCCGCTGCTCGACGATGCTTTCGATCTGCGGGCCAACGGCGTCGCCGGCGTCTCCCACCCCGAGCAACCGCGCATCGATCCGACGCAGATCAAGATGGATTGGCACAACGCCTATGCCGAGTTCATGATCGAACTCAGCCAGCGCCTGCAAAGCGCCACGAACGACAATGAACGGCTGGTGATCCTCCACGCGGTGCGGCAACGGCTGGAGCCGGTTGCACCGGCGGCGAGCAATGGCGTGCTGCATGGGGAGCCGAGCGGGGAGTAGCGAGGGTTGGCGCAAACTGCACGACCCCACCCCTGACCCCTCCCCGCAAGGGGGAGGGAGACACCGCGGCGGTACAATCTGGCGTCCCCTCCCCCTTGCGGGGAGGGAAGGCGGCAGCAAGGGTGGGGGTATGCGGTTCCTGCCGTATCC
>JAQGKB010000209.1 GCA_028290345.1 Hyphomicrobiales bacterium
TTTCCGAGGGCGACAAGATCGATGAGGGTGCCCTGAAAAATCTCGTCCGCGCCGCTATTGAGTACAATCAGGTCGAGCTGATGAAGAAGGCGGCTGCCGGCAAGCGCGCGAAAGTACGCAAGAGCAAAGAGGCATAGCAGGACCGCCATGACCCTACCCGACTACGGATCGATCATCATCCGCGGCGCGCGCGAGAACAATCTCAAAAACGTTTCGTTGGATATCCCGAAACGCAAGATCACCGTGTTCACCGGGGTCTCGGGCTCGGGCAAGTCATCGCTGGTCTTCGACACAATCGCTGCGGAAAGCCAGCGGCTCATCAACGAGACCTATCCGGCCTTCGTGCAGCAGTTCATGCCGCATTATGGCCAGCCCGACGCCGACCAGTTGGAAAACATCTCGGCCGCCATCATCGTCGATCAGCAGCGGCTGGGTGGAAATTCGCGCTCGACCGTGGCCACCGTCACCGACGCAGCACAGATGCTGCGCGTCATCTTCTCGCGCATTGCAGAACCGCGGCTACCGTCGCCCGGCCTCTATTCCTACAACGATCCGCGCGGCATGTGCGCCGAATGCGAAGGCATTGGCCAGGTGGCCGCAATGGACATGAACGCCGTGATCGACGAGAGCAAATCGCTCAGCGATGGCGCGCTGCTCCCGAAGGACTTTGCCGTCGATACCTGGTGGTGGGAGATCTACAAGAACTCCGGCCTCTTCGACATCGACAAGCCCATTGAGAAGTACACCAAGGAAGAGCGCGAAAATCTCTTCAACCTCGACGACGGCCGGAAGATCAGGGTCGGCAAAATCGGCCTCACCTACGAGGGCGTCGTCGCCAAGCTCAAGAAAGGGCTGGGCGCCAAGGATCCCGAAACTCTCCAGCCCCACGTCCGCATCGAGTACGACAAGATCTTCACACGCAAGCTCTGCCCCGCCTGCGAGGGTGCGCGCCTCAACCCCGCGGCGCTCGGAAGCAAGGTAGACAAGAGGAACATCGCCGAGCTCTCGGCCATGCAGGTCTCCGACCTCGCGCCCTTCATTCGCGGCCTGAAAGCCAAGGAAGTGCAGCCGATGCTGGAGGCGCTCACCGCCCGTCTCGAGAACCTCGTGACCATCGGGCTGGGCTATTTGAGCCTCGACCGGGAAAGCTCCACCCTCTCGGGCGGAGAAAGCCAGCGCGTGAAGATGGTGCGCCATCTAGGGTCGTCGCTGACCGACATCACCTATGTGTTCGACGAGCCCTCGGTGGGTCTCCACCCGCACGACGTGGGCCGGCTGGCCGGGCTGATGCAGCAATTGCGCGACAAGGGCAACACGGTGCTGATCGTCGAGCACAAGCCCGACATGATCGCCATCGCCGACCATGTGGTGGATATGGGGCCCTTCGCGGGGAGCAAGGGTGGCGAGGTGGTCTACCAAGGCGATTTCGCGGGCCTGCTCACCTCCGGCACCCTGACCGGCAATCACATGCGCAAGCACCAGCCCCTCAAGGACAAAGTGCGCCAGCCGGCAGGCGAGCCGCTGAAGATCGCGCATGCAAGGCTCAACAACCTCAAGGATGTGTCGGTTTCCATCCCTCGCGGCGTCCTCACCGCCGTGACCGGCGTCGCCGGCTCGGGCAAGTCCAGCCTCATCCAGGGCTGTCTGCCCCAGGCCTATCCCGAAACCATCATCATCGACCAAAACCTGGCGCGCGGCTCGCGGCGATCCAACACCGCCACATACACCGGCATCCTCGACAATGTGCGCAAGGCCTTTGCCAAGGCCAATGGCGTCGACACCGCGCTGTTCTCGGCCAATTCCAAGGGTGCCTGCCCCGACTGCAACGGGCTCGGCGTGATCTATACCGATCTCGCCCATCTCGATCCCATGGTCACCACCTGCGAGACCTGCGAAGGCAAGCGGTTCCTGCCCGATGTGCTGGAGCACCGGTTGCGCGGTAAATCCATCGCCGATGTCTATGAGATAAGCGTGTCGGATGCCGCCGAGTTCTTCACCGAACCGGCCATCGCCAGGATTCTCAAGGGCCTCGACGATGTGGGATTGGGCTACCTCACCCTCGGCCAGCCGCTCTCCACCCTATCGGGCGGCGAACGCCAGCGGCTGAAACTCGCCGCCGAACTGGGTAAGAAGGGCAACATCTACGTGCTGGACGAACCCACCACGGGCCTCCACATGAACGATGTCGATACGCTTATCGGCCTCTTCGACCGGCTGGTCGATGCGGGGTCGTCCGTGATCGTGATCGAGCACAATCTGGATGTCATCTCGCGCGCCGACTGGGTCATCGACCTCGGCCCGGGGGCCGGTCATGAAGGCGGCACAGTGCAGTTCGAGGGCGAGCCGATCGGCCTCGCGACGAGCGGGAACACACTGACCGGACGACACTTGTCCGACCGCCGCGGCACTGGCTGACGTGGCATGATCGTCGATTTCGCCCCACCAGACCTTCGGCCCCCTGGCCGATCGATACTTAGGGATTGGCGAAAAAGGACGAGTAAGCCCAGCCGGTGCGGCCCTGCCCATCGACGATCTGCAGCCATCCGTTCTGGTTGCTCGTCACTGAGACCTTCTGCCCGACTGCGAGGCCAAAGAGCCCGGCATTCGATTTGGACGGACCAGACCGCACGGTGACGCCGCCCGGGCCGCCGACCACCATCGTACCCGATTTCGCGGCGGGCTGAGCCGGCCGCGCCGGTGGCGCAGGATCGCGGGCGGCCAGCTGCATTTTCTCGGCGGGTGCCGGCGCCGGGGCTGGTTCGGCGACGGTCTTGGGTGCAAGCGGCGCCGCCTGCGGGATCTGAACAGGCTCCGTGCTTGCCACCTCGATCGGCTTTGCAGTGACGTCGGCCGGATTTGCATCGGCACCGGCTGGCGTTGCTGCGACATCGGGCCGGATGGCTGTGGTGGTGACGCGGCGAGTGGTCGGCGATGCGGGCCCGGCCACCGGCGTTGCTGGCCTCTTGGCCATCGTGGAATCCGGCTTAGGAGGACTGGATGCGACCTGCAGCCGCTCAAACGTTGCGGCGATCAGGCCCGGGGCCGTCGTCGCGGCGACAGCTTCGGGCTGCACGGCCGGTGCCGGCACATTTGCGGCCGCCAGGACCACAGGAGCGACCGTAGGGGCGACCGGCTTTCCAGCCGCCGGAACGACATTCGGCGTCACCTTGGGTTGCGCGACGTCCACGCTGGCGGCTGCAGCCGGGCACGAACCTGCCTTCGCCAGCTCCGGCGCACATTGCGCGGGCAGGGTAAAAGCTGCGATTCCGAGGGACGCCAAGACCGCAGCTGTTATGGCAATGAGACCGACAGAAAGACGGCGCGGGATACTTACGAAAGTTCGGGCTATTTGTCGTCTCCGGAAGGGCCGGCGGACGGCTCAAGCCTAATCCCAAAAACCCTCCATGATCCTGCACCGCCAAACCGGGCTCAAATATGGCATGGCGGTTTCTAGCCGTGCTGCACGTAATCCTCGGTCCAGGTCCGCGTGGGCTGCAGCGTCTTGCCGTTGTCGTCGAAGACGTGAACGAACGCATCTTCAAGCGCCAGGCGGATATTGGCATCGGGCTGCAGGCCGGAGATGCCCCGCACCGATACCGTTATGGGCAAGCCATTGCCAAGCCGGGCGTGGACGATGGTTTCGGAACCCAGCACTTCCATAGTCTCGACTTTGGCCGCGAGGGAGCCATCGGCGCTGACTGTCAGATGCTCGGGGCGAATGCCAACGACGCAGTCGGCCCCGACCGGCAAGCTGGCATTGCGGGCGGAGAGTCGCAGATTGGCGCGGCCGTCATCAACCGCGATGGCAAGGCTGGTTTCCCCGCTGGCCAGCACGGTGCCGCCCAGCATGTTCATCTGCGGCGCACCGAGAAAGCCGGCGACGAACTGGTTCACCGGGCGTGCGTAAAGCTCGACCGGCGTGCCGACCTGCTCCACGATACCGTCCCGCAAAACCACGATCTTGTCGGCCATGGTCATCGCTTCCACCTGATCGTGGGTGACGTAGATCATGGTTGATTTCAGCCGCTTATGCAGCGCGACCAGTTCGCCGCGCATTTTTACGCGCAGTTCGGCATCGAGGTTCGACAGCGGCTCATCGAAGAGGAAGGCCTTGGGCTCCTTGACGATGGCGCGGCCGATGGCGACGCGCTGGCTCTGCCCGCCCGAAAGCTGGTTGGGCCGGCGCTTCATCAGGTGAGAAATCTGCAGGATATCCGCCGCCTTGGCGACGCGAGCGTGAATCTCGGGCTTTGGCGTCCTGGCGTTCTCCAGGCCGAATTTGAGGTTTTCTTCGACCGTCATGTGCGGATAGAGCGCGTAGGACTGGAACACCATCGCCATGCCGCGGGCCGAGGGCAGCAGGTGGTCACATCGCTGGCCATCGATATGGACTTCCCCGGCAGTGACTTCTTCCAGCCCCGCCATCATGCGCAACAGGGTGGATTTCCCGCAGCCGGAGGGGCCGACGAAGACGGTGAAAGCCCCGTCTTCGATGGTCAAATCGATGCCGTGGATGACTTCGAATTGCTGGAAGCTCTTGCGGACCTGCTTGAGTTCAATCTTGGCCATAGGTCAGAGCGCCCCGAACTGGAAAGCTTGCCCGGCGGCGAGCCGCAGCGGTTGGGCAAAGCTCTGCGCGTTGCCCGCAACGGTCAAGCTCGAGAACTGCAACGCGCCGGCCTTCACGCTCAGGGTGAGTTGGTCGCCGAGGCGGGACAACTCGCCCCAGCTTTGGCCAACCGACCAGAACAGGCGATAGTCACCGGATGGCTTTGGATCGAAACTCAGCGTGCCGGCGACGAAATCGGCGCTGAGGCCGGACCAGGCGTTCACCAACTGCCAGGCCGACATCGAACGAGCGTAGTAGGAGCCGCATTCAATGTCGTTCCAGGGGTTGCGACGGGCGCCATCGTGCCTGTCGCGGGCGGCACGGACAATGGTGAGCCCCTCCTCCACCAAGCCGTGCATGATGAGGTGCGAGGCCGAGGCGTATTCGATGCCGGTCCAGACTTCCTCGGCGTAAGGCGCCGCAACCACCGGCTGGCGGGCGCCCTCCGGGTAGGTGGCGACCAGCAGGCCGCCCTCGTCCTCATAGGCGTAGTTGCGGCCGGGATTGAAGTGATCGGCAAGCGTCGGGCGGAAGTTTTCTGCGTAGACCGAGGCCAAGGCCGTCTTGACCTTGTCGGCATCGAGGAAGCCGCCGAGCCCGGCGACTTCGGCGTGCCATTGGCCGAGAATCTGGTCGGTGATGCAGGCGTCGCCAAACTGGTATTTGATCTCATTGTGCTCGTCGGACCAGTAGGCCTGCATAAAGCCATCGGCCAAGACGCCGGCATTGCGACCGTTGTCGAACTGGGCGATTTCCGACTTGTCATGCAGGTCTATGGCCTGGAAGAAATAGCGGCCGTTGAAAAGCTTATCATCGATGAACGCCGCCCCGGCCTTGCCGAGTTTTTCACACTTCGCTGCGAAGTCCGCCTCGCCCACAACCTCGGCCATTTTCGCGCCGGCGAGCAGCGCGGCGACGTACATCGAGGCGAGCCAGGAGTTGGAGCCGAAGAGCTCCATGTCGAGCGTGTGGTGCTGGCGGCCGGAGAGGATGCCGGTCTGGTTGGGGTCCCAGCGATCCGGGTTTTCCGGCGACCAGGCATATTCGATGGCGCGCTTCACCTTCGGCCAGTAGCGCTGCAGCCAGTCGGTGTCGCCCGAATGCCGCCACTCGCGAAACGTCTTGATCACCGCGCCGAAATGCCCGTCCGCGCAGGGGCCGATGATATCGAAGCCGGAACCGAGCGGCAGTCTCTGGCGAAAGGTCAGCCCGCCATTCGGCAGTTGGTTGTAGCTCCACTCGGTCTCGCGCAGCGAACGTTCAAGCGCCGGGAACAGGTGCGACAGCGCCTGCTGGTAGTTCCAGACGTGGGTGCACGAGCCCTCGCAGGAGCCATCCTTGGTGTGCTGGCCCTCCCAGCCCCAGAGCTCGCCGTTTTCCAGTCGGATGACGGTTGCGGTGCGCAACAGCGCCAGGGTCGCGGAGGACGCATCGATGATTTCGGCGGGCATGGTGGAAGCGAACAGGCCATCGCGGAAGGCGAGGGTCTGGCCGGTAAGCAAGTCCCAGCGGGCGAAGGCGTCGCGGGCGGTCGCGGTCGAATCCGCCCATTGCGTGGCATAGAAATTCTTCCACAGCGGCGTGGTTTTATCCGGCAGCGCGCCGTCCGGCTTGTTGCGGAAAGCCCAATAGATGTCGCCATGCGGGAAATTCCAGCTGATGACAAAACGCACGGTTTTCCGGCCGCCGGCGGGCACGGTGACCTTGGCGGCGAGGGTAGCGTGCTCGGGCTGCAGGCTCATGTGGCGGCTGGCGCGCGGCGTATCGTAATGCCGCTCCGGCAGCGCGCCGGGTTTGGCGAAATCCTTCCAGAATACGGCGAGGTCGTCGAACCACTGGCCGCGGAAGTGGAAATCCTGGTGCTGCACCTCCTCTGCGTCGGTGGCGATGGAGAGATCGCCGCGATCGGCTTCGGGGAGGGTTTCGTCCGACGAGGTGAGATGCAGCGAGGCAACGCCGTCTCGGCGCGCGAAGGTGTGAAGGCCTGAGTTGGAACCGTAGTTTCCGAGCGTTCCCGCAAGGGTGTAATCGATGGCCTCGGCCGTATCGTTGACCAGTTCGAACGAGAACAGCGCCGCCGCCATGGAGCTATCGCGGTCGTTGTGCGGGATGAACGGCGATAGCGCCGTCATGCGCACGCCACCGGGGAAGCGGTCATCCTTGAACACGAGATCGGCGCCGGGAAACTGGCCGTAGAAATCCACCTGCTTGAAGTGCGGCACGCCCGCCAGAGACTGCCGGTTGGCGCCGTGGCCAAAACCGTCGAACATCGGGCGCAGGCCCGGGGAGCCAGACGGATCGCCATCATAGGGGCCGTTGAGCACGCGCGCATCGAGCAGTTCGCCGTTGCGCTCGGCCTTGATGGCGAAGTGCGAGTAGCCGTTGAAACCCTGCAGCGCCGGGCGATTGCGGATCGACCAATCGACCAGCCGGCCGGAGCCGGAAACGGACAGCCCGCCCGAGCCGATGCCGCCCAGCGGGAAGCGGATATAGCGGGTCCGCTCGCCGGTATAGACGAAGCGCGGATCGACAGATTTCAGATCATCCCACATGAATGCGACCTTGGATTTGAATTGGTTTTGTACGGTAAATGCTGTGTTCGGAGCCCACCCCCACCCTTGATCCCTCCCCACAAGGGGGAGGGAGACGCGGGGACTGGAGCGTGCGGCGCCCCCCTCCCAACCTCCCCCACGAGGGGGGGAGGTGCCGGCCGGCGTGTGGGGCAAGGCCGTGCCAAATACTCAAACGAGCACCCTCCCCCTTGGGAGGGTTGGGGAGGGGGTGAGCGGAACTCGATCCCTGCATCTCACCCCCTGATCCCACTCATCGTCACGCCCTCGATCACGAACTTCTGCGCAATCAGAAACAGCAGCACCACCGGCAAAATGGACATGCTCATCGCCGCCATCACCACGGAAAGATTGCCCTGGCCGAGGTAGCCGCGGAGCAGATCCATGGCGACGGGGAGGGTCAGCGATTGCTGCGGTTCGAGCAGCACGCGGGCCTGGAAATAGTA
>JAQGKB010000217.1 GCA_028290345.1 Hyphomicrobiales bacterium
ATGGATTTCAGACCGCCGTTTGGCCGACTCGCGCGAAGCGCACAGACTTAGCCAAGGATTCGACTTTGGAAAGAACTCGCGCGGTCACGTCTTCGTTCATCTCCACCGCCCTGGCGACTTCGTCCACAAGGGCCGAGCCCACCACGGCCGCGTCGGCCACACGCGCTATCGCGGCGGCTCTTTCCGGAGTCTTGATGCCGAAGCCCACGGCGACCGGCAGATCGGTATGGCTCTTGATCCGATCGACGGCATCGCCCACTGCGGCACGCGATTTGATCGCGGCTCCGGTGATGCCGGTCATCGAGACATAGTAGACAAAGCCAGAAGTGTTCTTCAGCACCGCTGGCAGGCGCTTGTCATCGGTGGTCGGCGTGGTCAGACGAATGAAATTCAACCCCGCCGCCAACGCGGGAATGCAGAGTTCATCGTCCTCCTCCGGCGGCAGGTCGACGACGATGAGCCCGTCGACGCCCGCCGCGAGCGCGTCCTTGATGAAGGCTTGGACGCCGTAGATGAAGATCGGGTTGTAATAGCCCATCAGCACGATCGGGGTCGTCGCATCTGACTTGCGGAACTCGTCGACCATGGCGACGGTTTTGTGCAGCGTCATGCCCGCCGCCAGCGCCCGCTGCCCCGCAAGTTGGATAGAGATGCCATCGGCCATCGGGTCGGAAAACGGCATGCCCAATTCGATCACGTCGGCGCCCGCCGCAGGCAGGGCGGCAAGGATTTGCGCCGCCGTCGCGAGATCCGGGTCGCCGGCCATGACGAAGGTTATCAGCGCAGGACGATTTTCGGCCGCGCAAGCGGCAAAGCGGTCGGCAATGCGGGTTTTCATCGTGTAGTCATCCCGAAATATTTGCCGACGGATTCCACGTCCTTGTCGCCGCGCCCGGAAAGGCAGAGCACGATCGTCTCGTCCTTGCCCATCGTGGGCGCAATCTTTTGCAGCAGCGCCAATCCGTGCGCGCTTTCCAGCGCCGGGATGATGCCCTCGAGCTTGGTGCAAAGCTGGAAGGCGTCGAGCGCTTCCTTGTCGGTGATCGGCGCATAGGTCACGCGCTTCGTATCGTGCAGGAACGAGTGCTCCGGGCCGACGCCGGGGTAGTCCAAGCCCGCCGAGATCGAATGGCCTTCAAGGATCTGACCGTCCGCATCCTGCAGCAGATAGGTGCGGTTGCCATGCAAGACACCCGGGCGACCGCCCGTCATCGACGCGGCATGGCCGTTTTCGGTGTCGATGCCATGTCCGCCCGCCTCGGCGCCATAAAGCTTAACATCGCGATCATCGAGAAAGGCATGGAAGGTGCCGATGGCGTTGGAGCCGCCACCGACGCACGCAACCAGCGCATCGGGCAGCTTGCCTTCGGTTGCCAGCATCTGTTCGCGGATTTCCGTGCCGATCACCGATTGGAAATCGCGCACCATTTCCGGATAGGGATGCGGGCCCGCGGCCGTGCCGATGAGATAATAGGTGCTCTCGACATTGGTCACCCAGTCGCGCAACGCCTCGTTCATGGCGTCCTTGAGCGTACCGGCACCCGCGGTCACGGGCCGAACTTCCGCGCCCAGCATCTTCATGCGCAGCACGTTGGGCCATTGCCGCTCGACGTCGGTTGCGCCCATGAAGATGGTGCAGGGCAGGTCGAATTTTGCGCAGACGGTTGCGGTGGCGACACCGTGCTGGCCGGCGCCGGTCTCGGCGATGATCCGGGTCTTGCCCATGCGGCGGGCGAGCAGGATTTGGCCCAGGCAGTTGTTGATCTTGTGGCTGCCGGTGTGGTTCAGCTCTTCGCGCTTGAAATAAACCTTCGCCCCGCCAAGCTTCTGCGTCATCCGCTCGGCGAAATAGAGCGGTGATGGCCGCCCCGCGTAATGGGTAGAAAGGTTGGAAAGCTCGGCCTCGAACGCGGGGTCAGCCTGCGCGGCGCGATAGGCAGCCTCGAGATCGAGGATCAGCGGCATCAGCGTTTCGGCGACGAAGCGGCCGCCGAACTGCCCGAAAAAGCCCCGGTCGTCGGGGCCGGTGCGTAAACTATTGGCCCCGTCTATCGGCACTGTTTCGTCCTCTCTAAGCGCCGGCCGCCTGCCGCGCATTGCTGATAAAGGCCCGGATCAGGGCGGCATCCTTTTCGCCGGGCGCGGTTTCGACGCCAGACGAAACATCGATCCCGAAGGGGCGCACGGTTTTTACCGCGCTCGCCACCGTCTCCGGCGTCAGCCCCCCGGAAAGCATGAAAGAAAGCTCCGGGTCAAGCGCCTTCAGAAGCGTCCAGTCGAAAGCCACACCCAGCCCTCCGGGCCGGTCCGCCAGCTTGGGCGGCTTGGCATCGAGCAATATCCGGTCGGCGACCTCGGCAAAGCTTGCGACCCCGGCCACATCCTCGGCCGAACCGATCGGCACCGCCTTGAGGATGCTGACGCCGGCCTCGGCCCGGATCGCCTCCACGCGGTGCGGGGTTTCCAGGCCGTGCAGTTGGATCCAGTCCGGGCCGAGCGCCGCGACCTCCACCACCATCGAATTGTCCGGGTTGACCAGCAGCACCGTGGTTTCGACCCGGCCCCGCGCCTGCGAGATCAGCGAACCGATGGTGTCGATGTCAACAAAACGCGGGCTGCGCGCAAAGTGCACGAAGCCCACCATGTCGGTGCCCGCCTCGATGGCTGCCTCGAGGATTTCCGGAGTCCGGATGCCACAGATTTTGATGATGAGGGGATCGGCCATCTGCTCTAGCGAATGTCTGCGAGGTCGTCGACGTCGAGCAGCGCCCGGCCTTCCGGACGTTGCCCATAAGTTTTACGCAAGGCATCGAGTTCCTTGCTCAGATGATCGGCCTCCCGCCGCCACTGGCGCTCCTTGCGCCGGTGCGCACTCTGCGCGAACCAGGTGGCGACACCACCCAGCAACACGCCGACGAGCAGCACGGCGAAGATCACCAGGAACAGCGGCACCCCGAACCCGGGTGCCGTCAGAGCTTCCGAGGAGATGAAAGGGTTGAAATTGACGACCACCAATTGGCGGTTAGCGAGGCAAAAAATAATCAGGGCCGCGCAAAGCGGCACGAGAACGACCCAACCCGCAATGCGTTTGACCATAAAAGCAATGTCCCGGCGCGAAGGTTCAAACCGCCCTAGCGATTGAGCCGCTCGCGGATCTCCTTGCCGGCCTTGAACTGAGGAACGTACTTTTCGCCAACGTCCACCTGTTCGCCGGTACGCGGATTGCGCCCGACGCGGGCCGGGCGGTTTTTAACCGAAAACGCACCAAAACCGCGCAGTTCGACCCGATCGCCGCGCGCCATCGCGTCACCCACTTCATCGAGGATCGCGTTGACGATATTTTCGATGTCCCGTTGAAACAGATGCGGATTTTCGTCAGCCAGTTTTTGAACCAGTTCAGACTTGATCATTACCGCCCCCGAGTGTGTCGCCGCGTTTCAGCGTCCTGTCAGACGTTCTAAGAGGGGCCAACCTGCCAAAGCGATACCAGTCCGTCAAGCGCGATGGGAGCGTTGGCTGGTAGACCGAGCACCGCCCGAGCCTCCGAGCCAAAGAATTTGCCCAGCCCCGGCCAGCCGCCCTCCAGCGGAAATTGCGTAATGATCGGCAAATCGGGAGCAATTTTCTTGTCGCTCTCGAGCCAGGACTTCGCCTCGGCCTCGCCGCCAATGGCGTCGATCAGCTTGGCGTCCAGGGCCTGGCGTCCCGTGAGGACCCGGCCATCTGCCAGTGTCAGCGCCTGCGGCCGCGGAATGCCACGGCGCTCGGCCACGATATCGACGAACCAGTTGAAGCTGTCGGTGATCAGCGCGTTCAGGGCGACTCGCACCTCGGGCTTGATCGGCCCGCTGAAGTCGGGCTCGGCCTTCAGCGGCCCTGAGGCGACCTTGTCCAGATTGACACCGACGGTGTTAAGCAGCTTGCCCAAGTCCACGTGCTGGAAGAGCACTCCAATGGACCCAACCATCGAGAGGCGCCGGGCGAAAATCCGGTCTGACGCGATCGCCGTCATATAGGCAGCCGATGCGCCCAATTCGGCGATGACTGCAACGACCGGCTTCTTGGCCCGCAAGGCGCTGAGCGATTCATAGAGTTCCTCGCCGCCAGCCGTCGTGCCCCCCGGGCTGTTGATGGCAAGGATCACCGCCTTGACCGACGGATCGTCGGCAAGTTTCTTGAAGGCGGCGAGTCGCTCTGGATCGGATGAAATCGTGCCGTCGATGGTGATCCGCGCAATGTGGTCGGCGACCGGCGTGTTCCGCAGCGCAAACCGGCCAGCGACAGCGAGAATCGCGACCGCCAGTGCGATGAACGCCAGCACCCGCCAGCGCCGCCGAGAGGCGCGCAATTGCCCTGTGACGGGAATGAGATGTGCCGGATCGTCCTTGGTTTCTGTCGACATCGTGCTCATCGGAAAATTGAATGGCTCTCCAGCGACTTACGCTTCGGATCGGCCGTTTGCAAGGCAAGCGCCACGGAACGCCAGATCCGGCCCTTCAGCCCGCCTTCTTCTCCTGCTCGGCCACATACTCGCGCAGTGCTTGGTTGATCTTGGTCTGGTAGCCCTTGCCCTTGTCGGCATGGCTCTTGAACCACTCGATCAGGTCGGCATCGATCCGCAGCGTCAGCTGCTTTTTGAGTGGGCGATAGAATGGGTTGCGAACGGCGTTCCGCCAAAATTGTTCGGTCGCCTCCGGAATATCCGAGTAGTCGATCGAGTCATCTGGCAAGGAAGCCAATTTTTCCAGTCGATCTTTTTGTTCGTCCGAAAGCTCGGTTCGAACATATTTGACGACTCTAGCCGATTTGCCGCTCATATCTCTGCCTTTCCAGACGATTGGCCCTTCGCGCCGAGATCATCCTGACCACTTCATGGCCGCTAAACTCATCTCTGTGCGTGTAGGCCACGAAGAAAATCTGGACGTCGTTGACGCTCCCGATGGCCTGCCAGCGTTCTTCGCTATCCACAAAGCCCTGAAGCTCGATCAATGCGAACGGGTCATCGAAAACATAGGCGGCATCCTCGAACGCGATGCCATGCTTGGCGATGTTGGCCCGGTTCTTCTCCTCGTCCCACTCGAACTCCATGCGCTCCCCCAAGCACAGCCCCATGTAACTACAATTTCGTAGTTATTCAACTCAGCCGTTTCACCATGAACTTTGCCGCCGCCTCGTAGCCCAAAAGTCTTTCCTCCATTCCCGGTATCTCCTCCACGGCAAAACCGTGCCGCTCCCAAAAGCCTTGCGAGTGGTTGACCGCGACAAGGCTCATCGTCGCGAACCCTTGAGCGCGGGCGTGCTTGGCAAAGGCCTCGACGATGTGGCTGGCTGCCCCCACTCGCCGGGCAACGGGGAGTAGGGCGAGGTCGTGGATGTAGTAGGTATCGGCATCGGGCGGCAGCCGCACCAGCAAGGCATTGAGCGCCGGGATGCTCCGGGCCGCCCATGGATGGCTCAACACATAGCCGCTCGGCCGCTCACCGATCTCGAGCATATAGGCGCCATTGCGGTAAAGCTGCTGCTTTTCGGCGAGCACCGCCGGCTCCTCGAAGAAGCTCGGATGCACCTGCGCGGCAATCTTTTCGACATCCGGCAAATCGAAAGCGGACATGGCCCGCCAGGCGACATCTTTGAGTTTCATCGAGCAAGCCCCCTAAAAAACCAAAAGGCCCGCGCTGGGGAGCGCGGGCCTATCGTTGCAACTAAGCAGAAAGCTTAGTTCTTGTCGCGATCCTTGAGCGCGGCGCCCAGGATGTCGCCGAGCGAAGCGCCCGAATCCGAGGATCCGTAGGCCGCCACGGCTTCCTTCTCTTCGGCGATTTCAAGCGCCTTGATCGAGAGCGAGATGCGGTTGGTCTTGCGATCGTACTGGATCACGCGAGCATCAACCTTTTCGCCCTTCGAGAAGCGCTCCGGGCGCTGGTCGTTGCGATCGCGGCTGAGGTCGGCGCGACGGATGAACGCGGTCAGGTCGGTATCGGCAATCCTGACTTCGATGCCGCCCTCGTTGACTTCGGTCACCGTGCCGGTCACCACGGCACCCTTCTTGATGGTGTCGCCGGCTTCCGCATAGGGGTCGCCGCCAAGCTGCTTGATACCCAGCGAGATGCGTTCCTTCTCGATATCGACATCAAGCACCTTGGCCTGGACGATATCGCCACGGTTGAAGGCATCGAGGGCTTCTTCGCCCGACTTGCCCCAATCGAGGTCGGAAAGGTGCACCATGCCGTCCACATCGCCGTCGAGGCCGATGAACAGGCCGAACTCGGTCTTGTTCTTGACTTCGCCTTCAATGGTGGAGCCCACGGGGAACTTCTCGGCGAAGCTTTCCCACGGATTGGCCAGGGTCTGCTTGAGACCGAGCGAAATACGGCGCTTATCGGGATCGACCTCGAGCACCACGACTTCGACTTCCTGCGAAGTCGAAACGATCTTGCCCGGATGCACGTTCTTCTTGGTCCAGCTCATTTCCGAGACGTGGATCAAGCCTTCGATGCCCGGCTCGAGTTCGACGAATGCGCCGTAGTCGGTGATGTTGGTCACGCGGCCGGTGAACTTGGCGCCCACCGGGTACTTCGCGGCAATGCCATCCCACGGATCCGCCTGCAGCTGCTTCATGCCGAGGCTGATGCGGTGGCTTTCATGGTTGATGCGGACGATCTGCACCTTGATGGTCTCGCCGATCGACAGCACTTCGGTCGGGTGATTGACCCGGCGCCAGGCAATGTCGGTGACGTGCAACAGGCCATCGATGCCGCCCAGGTCTACGAACGCACCGTAATCGGTGATGTTCTTGACCACGCCGTCAACGACCTGGCCTTCTTCGAGCTGCTGGACGATTTCCGAGCGCTGTTCTGCGCGGCTCTCTTCGAGGATCGCACGACGCGACACAACGATGTTGCCGCGGCGCTTGTCCATCTTCAGAATCTGGAACGGCTGCGGCACATTCATCAGCGGCCCGATATCGCGGATCGGACGGATGTCGACCTGCGAGCGCGGCAGGAACGCCACGGCGCCGTCGAGGTCGACGGTGAACCCACCCTTGAAGTGGTTGAAGATGATGCCTTCGACACGCTCGTTCTTGGCGTGCATTTCTTCGAGCTTGACCCAGCTCTCTTCGCGGCGGGCCTTCTCACGGCTGAGGACGGCTTCGCCAAGCGAATTCTCGACGCGGTCGACGTAAACCTCGACGATCGATCCGACCTTGAGCGTGCCATCGCGGCCCGCCTGCCCAAATTCCTTCATCGCGATGCGACCTTCGGTCTTCAGACCGACGTCAATGATCGCGAGATCTTTTTCAATCGCAACGATCGTCCCTTTGACGACAGCGCCTTCCAGCGGCTCGTTGTCGATGAACGAATCCATCAAGAGGGATTCGAAATCTTCTTTCGTCACAGTTTGCTGTGCCATGTATTCTCCAGTTGCACCGGCGGTTTGGTTAAATTTCCGACTTCGTCAGGATCGAGCGCCCCGCCATTTCGCAAAAACGCAAAATAGCCCGGTGCACGGGCGCTCATCCTGAAAGATGTCGACTGGTTATTTTGGCCTCGCAGCCACGCCCCCTGATATGGGGAGTGATCGATCCAGACCCAAGACCGCAAGGATGGATTTCAGGCGAACCGACGGATCAGGGCCTGGCCTTGCGCGCCATGGTCTCGTCGACAATTGCGACGGCTGCGCGGAGTGCGGCTTCTATATCGAGTTCGGTGGTATCAAGCAAGACCGCGTCGGACGCTGGAAAGAACCGGCCATTCGGATTGTTCCGGTCGCGCGCATCGCGCTCCTCGATCTGGCTCAGCAGCGCCTCGCGATCGACTATCTGCCCGCGCGCCTCGAACTGGCGGGCGCGCCGTTCCATCCGCGCCCGCGCTTCGGCCACGATGAAAAGCTTTACGTCCGCATCGGGACAGATCACCGTGCCGATGTCGCGCCCATCGAGCACCGCGCCCCCGGGCCGCAGCGCGAAGTCACGCTGAAAGGCAAAGAGCGCGTGCCGCACCTCGCCGATCACGGCGACCTTGGAAGCAAGGCTGCCGATTTCCCCGCTCGCCAGCAGTTCCGGATGCAGGTCACCCAAGTCTATGCTTTGCGCTGCGGCGATCGCCTCGGCCTCGAATTCGGGCGTGCTCTCGAAGGCCGCGACCGCCTTGCCCACCGCACGATAGAGTAGCCCGGTATCGAGGTGCGGCAGGCCATAATGCCCGCCGAGTCCCGCGGCCAGTGTTCCCTTGCCCGATGCCGCCGGTCCATCCACTGCAATGATCATGTGCGGTGCCTCGGCAAGCGTTAGCGGAAACGTGCCGACGCCTTAACATGGCCCGGGCGATCAAGCCGAGACTTTTTCACTTTTCCCCATGCGCCGGAGCCGTGCTTTTTTACCTTTTCCCCGCGCACGGCAGCGCTGCGCATTTAGGATTTGACTTGGCAAAAGTTTCCCCCTAACCGGACGGTCCGAGCGGGAGCCCCCGCATCCCTTCACGGTGAGGACGCATATGGCTAGCTTTGACCGCGGAACCAAGCGCGAAGACCCAGACACCGGGCGCAAATTCTACGATTTGAACAAGGATCCGATCGTCTCGCCGTTCACGGGTAAGTCCTACCCGCGTTCGTTCTTCGAGCAGACGGTTCGTGGCAAGGCCGCCGTAGAGCGCGCCGTGCCCCAGGACGATGAAGAAGAAGTCGAGGTCGAAGAGGTCGTGGATGCCGCGGCACCCGAGATCGTTTCGCTCGACGAAGTCGAAGCCGAGGAAGCCGGCGAAGAGGAAATCCCCGATGTCGAAGGCGTCGAGGACGTCGAGGATATTGGTGAGGACGACGCAGACGTCTTCCTCGAGGAAGACGAAGACGAGGACGACAACCTCGATTTCGACGTCGGCAGCGGCGACGAACGCTAGGTCGAACCCATTTCGTTCCTTGCCTTTGCCCCAATAAAGGGCCATGGCAGGGGCCGCGAAAGTCGCTGTCCACGGCCTAGCAAACTTCGATGCCGAGGACGAAAATAGCCCCTTGCATACCTGGGGCACGTTGAATAGGTTGCACCGCGCTTCGGCAGGTTTCTTGCCGCAGCGACCCAAAGTTTCGGGGCCATAGCTCAGTTGGGAGAGCGCTTCAATGGCATTGAAGAGGTCGTCGGTTCGATTCCGATTGGCTCCACCAAGTTCAAAGGGCTTAGTCAGCGACTAAGCCCTTTTTGTTTGCCGGTGCGTCAGTGCGCGGTCGGCATCATGCCAAGCTGCATCAGCATTCCCACCGTGTCGGCGTGGGTGTGAAACTCCACGATCTTGCCGTAGCGAATCTGGGCGCTATAAGCGGCGTGCGTGGAGATCTTTTTTTGCGTCGGGGGCATGGTCTGGCTGCCCACCGTCAGCGGACCGTTATTGGTGCCTTCGAGGTCGAGCTCGCCCGCGACCGCATCGTCCCCCACGATCTGACTCGATCGCCGAAAGTGCAGGTCGGGGAAGGCGGTGATCCAGGAATTGAAGAAGTCCCGGGCTGCTCCCTTGTCCCGCATGGGCTGTTCAACCGTCCAGTCGTACCAGACGAAATCATCTGCCAGAAGGCTCAGGAACGCATCCGAATCGTGCTGGTCCCAAGCCGCAATTCCCTTGTCGTCGAGCTGTTTCACCTCATCCTTGGTCATGACGTCCTCCTGACCGATGGCGCCACGCCCCTCGCGTGGCGTAAGCCATGAGCTTAGCACTTTGGTGCCGCCTCGTCCCAGGGTTGCAATCGGAGGCCGGCGCTGCGATTCTCGGCTGCAATCGGAATCGCAACCATGGCCAAGTCATTGCTTCGGAACATCGAAATTCGCACTGAAAGGGCTTGCGCCTAGATGGCCCCGGTGATTCCCAATCCCGATGCGATTCTCGGCTTCGACAACGAGGCGGCTTTCGAGGCCTGGCTGCGGGCCAACCACGACAAGGCTTCCGAGATCTACCTGCGCATCTACAAGAAGGGGTCGAAGGTGCCTACCGTGACCTATGCGCAGGCCGTAGACGTGGCGTTGAGCTGGGGCTGGATCGATGGGCTGAAGAAGTCCTATGACGAAAGCTCCTTCCTGCAGCGCTTCACGCCGCGCAAACCCAAGTCGATCTGGTCGCAGATCAACCGCCGGCATGTCGAACGCCTGGCCGCGGCCGGCCGCATGACCCTGCACGGGCAAAAGCACATCGACGCCGCCAAGGCCGACGGCCGCTGGGAGGCCGCCTATGCCGGCGCCAGCGAGATGACGGTGCCCGACGACCTGCTGGCAGCCATCGAGGCCGAACCAAAAGCCTTGGAGATGTTCCAGGCCCTCAACAAGCAGAACCTCTACGCACTCGCGTTCCGCACCCACAATGTCAAAACCCCCGCAGGGCGCGCCAAGAGGATTGCCGGCTTCGTCGAGATGCTCGCCCGCGGCGAGGCGCTCTATCCCAATGGCAAGAAAGCGGAAAAACCGTGACCGCCTTCGTCGCCTTCCTGCGCGGCGTCAACCTGGGCAAGCGCAAAGTCTTGAGCACCGATCTCAAGCATGCCTTCGACAGCATGGGGTTCTCGGACGCCAAGACGCTGCTCGCCAGCGGCAACGTTGTGTTCAGCGCTGAGGAGGAGCCGGGGCTGGCGGCGCGCATCGAAACGGGGCTGCAGCAAAAATTCGGTTTTCCCATCGGGGTGGTGCTACGCAGCCAGCAAGACCTGCGTGCCATGGTTGCAGCCGCCCCTTTCGGCTCAATTTCCGAGGATGCAGACGCAAAACTCTACGTAGCATTGCTGCATGATCCGGTGGGCCGCAAGCTGCCGATGCCCCTGCGCGTCGAGGGAGATTTTGACGTCTTGAGCGCAACCGACTACGACATTTTTGCGGTGGCCTGGCGCATGCCGGATGGGCGTTACGGCGCCGGGCTCGATCAGATCGGCAAGCATTTCGGCAAAGGCGTACTGATCACGACGCGGAACTGGAATACAATTCTGAAGGCTGCCGGCTAGGCGGCAACGACAACGATGAAGGGCCGTCTTCCGCTGCGGAAGCAAGGCCCCCGAGGGAGGGTTGGCACTATGATCACCGTATTCGGCTCGACGGGTCTCGACCTGATCGGCACCGTGCCGCGTCTGCCCAAGCCGGGCGAAACCGTGCTCGGGGGCACTTTCGCCATGTCGCCCGGCGCCAAGGGCGCCAATCAGGCACTGGCCGCCAAGCGGGCCGGGTCCGAGGTGCGTCACGTCTGCGCCGTGGGCGATGATGATTTCGCCAACCGCGCACTGGTTATGCTGCGCGAGGGCGGCGTCGATCTCAGCGCCATGAAGGTGACGCCGGGCCCCACTGGCGTTGCCTCGATCTTCGTCGATGCGGCCGGTGAAAACGCCATCGCCGTGTTGCCCGGCGCTAACGGCACGCTCACCGCCGCCGATGCCGAGGGGGCGCTGGCCGGGCTCGGCAAGGGCGCGATCCTCATGCTGCAGCAGGAAATCCCGCAGGCCGCGACCGAGCGGGCGCTTGATCTGGCCCGGGCGCAGGGGGTGATTTCGATCCTCAACACCGCGCCGTTTCTCGACAGCACGCCGGCCTTGGCCGGCAAGGCCGCGATTCTCGTCGCCAACGAAACCGAATTTGCCCTGCTCTGCAACGGCCAGACCGATCCGCTGGAGGGGCTGATGCGCGATTGGGCCAAGGCGCATGGCCAGACCGTGATCGTCACCCTCGGCGCCGCCGGCGCCCGCGCCGCCACCGCCACGGGCGAATGGATCGATGTTCCGGCGCATGCCGTCGTGCCGGTTGATACGGTGGGGGCAGGCGACACCTTCTGCGGCTATCTCGCCGCCGGGCTCGACAAGAGCTTGAGCCTCAAGGAAGCTATGCGCCGGGCCGCGATCGCGGCAAGCCTGGCGTGCCTGAAACCGGGCGCCCAGCCTGCCGTGCCGATGGTCGCGGATGTGGATGCGGTAGCGGGGTAGGGGTATCGGGGCGCGCAAGCTGCCACCCCCACCCTGGCTGCCGCCTCCCTCCCCACAAGGGGGAGGGAACGCTAGATTGCACGGCCGCAGTGTCTCCCTCCCCCTTGTGGGGAGGGATCAAGGGTGGGGGTATGTGACTCAGTGAGGGAACCCCTCATCCGCCCTCCGGGCACCTACTCCCTCAAGGGGCGAAGGGTCGCCCCAACAGCGGCTCGATCTGATCCTCGAACAACAGCCCCGGCATCCTCGCCAGCGCCGCCTCGTACGGCTTCTCGCAACTGCGGGACAACCGCAAGAATTCCGAAATGCTCTCCGCCGCCTCTTCATCCGCCATCGGATAATACCCATCGGCCAGCCGCTGCAGCAGCAGGGTCTTCACCGCGATCATCCGCTCGGTGACGCCGGGGCCGTTGCTCATCGAAACGCTCAGCTTCACGTAATCGTGCAGCGGCTCCCCGATGTGGAACGAGGCCGGGCTGGTGCGGTAGAGCTTCATCAGGAAATCGAGATCGGTCATGTTCGGCAGTTCCGGATCGTAGCGCGCGTCGCACGCCTGCCGATCCCAGGCGATCATCGTATCCATCGAAAAATTGAGCCACTTGTGCTGTCCGGCGCGCAGCACCCGATCGGGGCCGGCCGCGACGGTACGCAACGACCGGCCGTCTTCGCTCATCACTTCCAGGGCCGTCGAAACGATCGGCTGGCGAGCAAGCGCCGCCACGGCCCGGGCCAGCTTTTGCGGCTTGTAGCGATCATCGGCATCGAGCACTGCCGCATAGCGGGTGGCAATCCGGTCGAGCGCGATATTGCGGGCGTTCGAGGCGCCCGCCTTGACCCTCCCAGTCGACAAAAAGCGAAGCCGCGGATCGGCAATACCCTGGCCGGCCAACACCTCGGCGTAGTCGCGCCCATCGTCCGAGATGATCAAGAGCTGCCAGTCTTCGTGGCTCTGCGCGAGCACGCTCGCCACGGCCGCGCCGATGGTTGCAACAGCGTTGTAGGCCGGCATGACGATCGAAACGGCGGTGTCCAAAATCCTGATCTCCTCATCGGGTCGCACGCCAATGCGGACTTGAACGTGCAGGAACACTGTCCCATATCTGGCATACGATTTCAGTGCCACCCTATTGGGCTGACATCGGCCGTTGCTTGCTAAAGGACGATTTTCGATGTCTCGCGTCTCGCTTTTCTCTGCGCCGTTCTTGCTGGGTTTCGATGCCTTGGAAGAACGCGTGGACCGGCTTGCCAAAGCCGCTGATGGCTACCCGCCCTACAACATAGAGCGACGTACCGAAGCCAATGGCAGCGAACTGTTCCTGATCTCAGTAGCGGTTGCCGGCTTTGCCGCCGGCGAACTGGATGTGATGGCCGAGGACAATCAGTTGAGCGTCCGCGGCCGGCAGAAAGACGATCCGGAGCGGGAATTCCTGCATCGGGGAATTGCAACTCGACAGTTCCAGCGCACGTTCCTGCTTGCAGAAGGCGTTGTCGTAAGGGATGCGACACTTCGCGATGGTATGCTGATCATCGCGGTCGAGCGTCCAAAAGCCGAGAAAGTGGCCCGTCACATCGAAATCCGTTCTGCGTAAGGAGAGTAAAATGCAAAACCGACACAACGACAATCCCGAAGCTACGGTCGCAACGCCCGAGATACATCCGCTGCGCGATCTGACGCCGGCTCAATTCATGGCGCTGGGTGGCAATGCGGTGGTCTATATCCGTCCGATCAAGGGTGCACAGCTTAGCGAATTGATCACGGAACCCGATTTCGAAGACGACGAGGAATTCCAGCTCGTGGTCTCGGCCGATGGCTCGCCCTTGCTGGTGACCGACAGCCCCGAATCGGTGGCCGAGTGGCTCGCGGACAAAAGCTTTGGCGTGGTTTCGCTGCACTAACGTGGCAGACCATCGATCTGTGAAACCAACCATTCAAAGGCGTCATTCCCGCACGGGAGTGACGCCTTTTTCTTATGCCGCGTTCTGCGACGGGAGCCGTGCGGTGAGGATGGCGTAGAGCTTTTTCGGATCGTTGGTGGCGCGCAGCGCCTCCACCGTCGATTCGGTGCGCAGCAGCCGGGCAACCAGTGCCAGGGCCTTGAGATGATCGGCGCCGGCCCCCAGTGGGGCCAGCAGCATGACCACCAGATCGACCGGCTGATCGTCCACCGAATCGAAATCCACCGGCTGGTCCAGGCGTGCGAACACCGCCATCAGGCTCTTGAGCCCGGCAAACTTGCCGTGCGGGATGGCAAGGCCATTACCCAGGCCGGTCGAACCCAGCGACTCGCGCTCGTTCAGGGCGTCGAACACCACCTTCGCATCTTGCCCGGTGGCCTTGGCCGCTTCCTTGGATAGGACTTCCAGAAGTTCACGTTTGTCTTTGATCGCCGCGCAAGCAATCACAGACTCCTC
>JAQGKB010000094.1 GCA_028290345.1 Hyphomicrobiales bacterium
CGCAGTTTACAAAAATGTAAGGTTGGCGACAGTCGGCCGCAAAGTTGGGCGGGTAACTAGTCACAACCCGGGATGCAGGCAGAGGCCGCTCCCACCCTGTTCCCGCGGCGGCCGTGCCGTTGCCCACTCCGGAGAAACTCTAATGAACAAGCTCGTCCTCGCTGCCGCCATTTCGGCCTTCAGCATCGCCATTCCGGCCCTGGCCATGGCGGCGCCTGCCCCGGTCCCCTGCGAAAAATCCCTCAGCGACACCAAGGGAGCCATTGCCGGCGCCAAGCTCGCTGCCGCCGACAAAACCAAGGTCGACGATCTCGTCGCCAAGGGACTTGAGCGCTGCAAGGCGGATGACGATGCCGGCGCGGACGACTATTTCGCCCAGGCCATGAAGCTCATGGGCAAGTGAGATCGCGCCTTCATTAAACAATTCAGAATCGAGATGACGCCATGACAGTCCTGGCCGCCGAATCCCGGGCAGAAATGCTCAATAAAGTTCCAAAAGTCACAGTATTTTTCTGGATTATCAAACTGCTGGCCGTGACCGTGGGGGAAACGGCGGCCGACTACATGAACCTCGACCTCGGTCTCGGACTCACCAACACCTCGCTCATTCTTGCGGGGCTGCTTGCGGTAGCGCTGATCGCCCAGTTCATGCAGAACAAGTACGTTCCGGCGATCTACTGGACCACGGTGGTGCTGATCAGCGTCGTCGGGACGCTGGTCACCGACAATCTTTCGGATAATCTCGGCGTGCCGCTGCTCGCCTCGACCATCGGCTTCAGCATTGCGCTGGCGATCACCTTTGCGGTCTGGTTCAGCTTCGAGAAGACGCTGTCGATCCACTCGATCTTCACCCGGCGGCGGGAGGCCTTCTATTGGCTTGCAATCCTCTTCACCTTCGCCCTCGGCACGGCGGCGGGCGATCTGACGGCTGAGCAGTTCGGACTGGGGTACCTCGAGACCGGATTGATCTTCGGCGGCGTCATTGCGCTGATCGCGGTCTGCTATTTCGTGTTCAAGATCGATGCGATCCTGGCTTTCTGGCTGGCTTATGTCCTGACTCGGCCGCTTGGCGCTTCGATCGGCGATTGGTTCTCGCAAGATAGGGCACATGGCGGGCTCGCCCTCGGCACCGTTGGCACCAGCTATATCTTCCTCGGCGCTATCGCCGTGCTTGTCATCTTCCTGTCCCTTACCCGCCGGGACGAGGATTTCGAGGCGAAGGTATGAGGTACGACGGAGGGGCCCGCCTCCGATGCTTTGCCTCAGCACGGGCTGGCATTCGGGCACGAAGTTGGGCGATAATGGCGGGATGAGGATACTTCTGGTCGAGGACGATAAACGCACCTCCGATTATATCAGAAAGGGCTTGACCGAGGCCGGCCATATCGCGGACTTGTTGACCGACGGCCGCGAGGCGCTGGTGCACGGTTTGCATGAACCCTATGACGTGAACGTCCACGACCGCATGCTCCCCGGCCTCGACGGCCTGTCGATCGTCAAATCGCTGCGCGGCGCCGGGGTCGCAACGCCGATCATCTTCCTGACCGCGGTGGGCGGGCTGGATGATCGGGTGGACGGGCTCGAGGCGGGTGGCGACGACTATCTGGTCAAGCCGTTCGCCTTTTCCGAATTGATGGCGCGGATCAATGCCCTGGCGCGGCGCCCGCCGAGCCAAGCGGAAAAGACGGTGCTCAAGGTGTCTGACCTCGAACTCGACCTGGTACGCCGGACCTGCAGGCGCAACGGCACCGTCATCGACCTGATGCCGCGCGAATTTTCCCTGCTCGAACTGCTGATGCGCAACGAAGGGCGCGTGCTGACGCGCACCATGCTGCTGGAACGCATCTGGGATTTTCATTTCGATCCGCAAACCAGCGTGGTGGAAACCCACATCAGCAGGTTGCGGGCCAAGATCGACAAGCCGTTCGACCGTCAATTGCTGCACACCGTACGCAATACCGGCTATTCGCTGCATGCGCCGTGACCTGTTGAAGAGCACGCCGCTGCGGGTGACCGTGATGCTGAGCGTCATCTTCCTCGTGGCGCTGGGCCTGG
This sequence comes from Hyphomicrobiales bacterium, assembly GCA_028290345.1. Lineage (GTDB taxonomy): Bacteria > Pseudomonadota > Alphaproteobacteria > Rhizobiales > Devosiaceae > JAQGKB01. The sequence continues at coordinate 2,056 of JAQGKB010000094.1, forward strand.
CTTCGATTGTGGCCTATGCGATGATCGGGCGGGAGCTTGCCGAACGCGTCGATCATACCTTGTCCAACACCTTTGCCGTGATCAGCCAGTCCTATAGCGACAGCGACGTCACCGATCTCGTGGCCCTGGTCGACAGCCACAGCCGCACGACCCTGGATCACGAACAGATTTTCCAGCTGAGCGACGCCGGCGGCGACATTCTCGCGGGCAATCTGGGCAAAGCCGCGGTGCCGATAGGCTGGTCGACGATGCCGGCGGCAAAGCTCGGTCTGCCGGGACACGGGACCTATCGCATGCTTTCGGGCAAGGTCGGGACCAACGCGCTGGTACTCGGCGAGAGCTCGGACGAAAACGATGCGCTGGGCGGGCTGACCTTGGCCGCCTTCGCCTGGGCGGCGGCAATGTTCACCGTATTTGTAGTTGTCGCCGGGCTGACCATCGCGGTGCGCGCGCAAAGGCGGCTCGATGGCATTGGGGGGACCATGCGTCGCATCGGGCAGGGCGAACTGGCGGCCCGCATTCCACCGAGCGTGCGCAACGACGATATCTCCACGCTCTCCAAGCAGGTGAATGGCGCGCTCGATCGGCTGTCGGCGCTGGTCGAGGGCATGCGGCAGGTCAGCGTCGATATCGCGCATGATCTCAAGACGCCGCTCAACCGGATGGCGATCACCATC
>JAQGKB010000289.1 GCA_028290345.1 Hyphomicrobiales bacterium
CGGAACTGGTGTTTCCGCTTACGCATTAAATCCTCAATCCGCTGGGCGAACCGGCTGACCTTTCAATAAGGGGAACGATCATGAGCGACGAAAAGCAAAGCCCGTCACCCGTAAGCGGCGATGGCCAGACCGGGATAGTGCCGCCCGAAACCGAGCAGAAGGTGCGCGAAGATCTGCAATCCGCCGCCGATAGCGCTCGTGAGGCGGCGGAGCGCGTCAAGCAGGAGGCGCAGGAACAACTCGGCGTGCTGAAACAGCAGGCACAGGAGCAACTCGGCGAGGCCAAATCCTTCGCGGCGGAGCAAAAAGACCTGGCCGCCGATCGACTGGAGTCCATTGCCGATGCCGTCGAGCGCGTCTCCGAAGAAATGGCGGGCAACAACGAAGCAGCCGTTTCCAACTATGCGCGCCAGGCTGCCGGTGGCATCCGCCAGATCGCCGACGCCGTGAAGCAACGCGATATCGACGACATCGTCGGCATGGCCCAGGATTTCGGACGCCGCCAGCCGGTCGCCTTCCTCGGCGCCGCCGCGCTCGCTGGCTTTATCGCCAGCCGCCTGGTCATGAGTTCGGCCCACCGCCGCTCGGAGCGGCAATCCTCCAACCTCGGCAATACCTATTCTAGTCGGATGGACGAGCCGCCCATGGACCCGTGGAGTTCGAATCCTGCGGATACTACTTCGCCCAATTTGCGTCCGGGAGGGGCTTTGTGATGGCCAACACCACCGAACACCGCACCGAGAACCGCCCCCTGCCCGAACTGATTGGCGGGCTTGCCAGCGACATTTCCATGCTGTTCCGCAAGGAAATCGAACTGGCCAAGGCCGAGGCCTCCGAAAAGCTGAGCCAGGCTTTGAGCGGCGTGGAAATGCTGCTGATCGGCGCCGTGCTGGCGCTGGGCGCCCTCGGCGTCATCCTTGCCACGGCCGTCAGCGCCCTGGCGGCGTTGCTGGTCGCGCAGGGCATGGGCCCGACCGCGGCCAACAGCGTGTCCGCGCTGATCGTGGCGGTAATCGTCGCCATCATCGCCTGGGTCTTCATCGCGCGCGGCCGCAATGCCTTGCGCGCCGACAAACTATCGCTCGACCGGACTGCCCACTCGCTGAGCCGCAGTGCAGCCGCTGTAAAGGAGAAATTCTGATGGCCGATTATTCAAACGCCAAAAGCTCAACTGAACTGGAGGCCGAAGTCGAGGCCCAACGCAACCGGGTGGAAAATACCGTTGGCGAAATCCAGCAGCGCCTGTCACCCGGCCAGCTCGTCGATGAACTTCTCAGCTATACCAAGTCCGGCGGCGGCGAATTCGCCGCCAACCTCGGCCGCAGCATGCAGAACAATCCGCTGCCGGTGGCCCTGCTCGGCGTAAGCCTGTTCTGGCTGATGGCCCGCCCGGGCGGCAACGGCAAAGACGCGGCAAGCCGCACGTCGGATCGCCGGATCTGGGAAGACGAGCGCCCATGGGAACAGGAATACGGCCTTGAAGGCAGCGATGACTATCCCACCACCGAGATCGGCAGCAGCGGCATGCGCCGCGTGAGCCAGAACATCGACGAATCTGGACAGCACTACAGCGAGTTCAGCGACGACACGGGCCGGAAATTCCGCGCCTTTTCCGATGAAGCCGGCCACCGCGCCGGACATTTCATGGACGAGGCCGGCAATAATTTCCGCGGCTTCACCGATGCCGCGGGCAACCGAGTCGAAGCCTTCCGCGACGAGGCCGGCAATTTGCTCGACGAAGCGATGGGCTGGGCCTCCCATACCTTCCGCGCCACCGGCCACCGCCTGCGCGGCATGCAGCACGGCCTCGGCCAATCCGCCTCGGAAGCGCGGCATCGTGCCTCCCAGCTGGGCGGCACCATCCAGCATCAGGCCGATGCCACCACCCGCACCATCGTCGATCTGTTCCAGAACCAGCCGCTGATCGGCGGCGCTGTGGCCTTTGCGGTCGGTGCGGCCATCGCCTCGGCACTACCGCACACCGACCAGGAGGACAACGTCCTCGGCCCTGTCGCCGACAGACTGAAACGGCAGGCCGGCGACGCGGCGAGCGATGTCTACGACAAGAACAAGGAGAAGGTGGCCGATCTCTACCAGAAGGGGGCCGAAAAGGTCGGCGTCATCTACGAACAGGCCAAATCCGACCTCGGCTCCCCAGCCTCGGACAGCTCCGGCACCCACTGACGGCAGCCCGAGAGCATTGGCTCGAAAGAAATGGTGGGTGTGACAGGGATTGAACCTGTGACCCCTGCCGTGTGAAGGCAGTGCTCTCCCGCTGAGCTACACACCCGCGCCAAAAGGCGTGGAAATTCAAGGAGATGGTGGGTGTAACAGGGATTGAACCTGTGACCCCTACCATGTCAAGGTAGTGCTCTCCCGCTGAGCTATACACCCATCTCTCTTGCCGCAGACGCAAGGCGCCTGTCGGTGGCGCGATAGACCATAAAACCCCGCGAATGGTCAAGGGGTCAAGGGCCATATCGAACTTGAGTTTATCAGGCCGCCAAGAGCCGCTCGACTTCGTTCACCAGATCCTTGAGGTGAAAAGGTTTCGACAGCACCGACGCATCCTTGGGCGCATCGCTGTCGGGGTTGAGCGCCACCGCCGCAAAGCCGGTGATGAACATCACCTTCAAATCGGGATCGAGCTCGGTGGCGCGTCGTGCCAGTTCGATTCCATCCATTTCCGGCATCACGATATCGGACAGGAGCAGCGCAAACGGTTCCTCGCGCAGCCGTTCATAGGCCGAGCGGCCGTTGTCGAACGACACCACCTCATAGCCGGCGTTTTTGAGCGCGCGCGTCAAAAACTGACGCATGTCGTTGTCGTCTTCAGCCAGCAAAATGCGCTTCATCATATCCTCATAGCTATCGGCACGGGAGCCGAGCTTATCGGCTGATCTTTAATGCAAGTTTGAGCGCGCGCAACTCTTGGTGAAAGCTCGCACCCATAAAACGGTTTTTATGGACATTTTCGCGCGGCGGCAGCACAGTCAGTTGCTCGGCGGTGGTGGTGCGTCGGGTGCAGGAGGAAAAGGGTGCAGTCCGACTATTGTG
>JAQGKB010000074.1 GCA_028290345.1 Hyphomicrobiales bacterium
GATCCGCGCCGCCTTTCGGTGCTTCAGCGCCGCTATCGCGGCCCGCGCCGTGGCACCGGTTGCGATCCCATCATCGACGAGTACAGCTACTTTGCCGGCCAGCGGCAGCGGCTTTCGGCCGGAAAGATACTGGTCGCGCCGGCGTCGCAACTCGGGCAATTCCAACGCTCCCAGCATTTCGATCTGCTTCCGGTTCAAGCCCAAAGCCGCCGCAACCTCGCTGTTGACGACAATCTCCGGCGGATCGCCATCGACGATCGCACCGACCGCCAGTTCGGGCTGGATGGGCGCGCCGATCTTGCGCACCAGAATGACATCGAGCGGCGCGTGCGTGACTTTGCAGATTTCCGCAGCGACAGGTACGCCGCCCCTGGGCAGCGCGAGAATTACGGTTTGTGCCGGATCGAGTGGGCCCAGCCTTTCGGCGAGCGCCTTTCCGGCTTCAGAGCGGTCCTTGAGCATGGGATCACCTCCCGCTCAAAACGCATTTGCGGGGCCATGGTGCCTCGGAAACCGAGAATATGTTGATCGCGATCAATCTCGTTAGCCCCGGCGACCGATCAGATCATCACCAACCCGCGTCGTACGCCGGTCGCTACTGCGTCGAGGCGGTTATGCGCTGATAGCTTCCGCAGCAGGGATGCGACATGGAATTTCGCGGTACTCGGAGAGATATCGAGCTGCCGGGCAATGACCTTGTTCGATGCCCCCTCGGCAAGCAGGGCGAGTACGGCCTGTTCGCGCCCGGTCAATAGCGGCGTGCCGGGCTCATCCTCATGATGCCCGTCAGCCCAGGATGGAACCTCGTCCGCCGGTTCTTCGGCCATGTTGACAGCAAATCCCGCCGCGACCACCTTCACGATGGACGCCAGGATGGCTGGATCGACGTCCCGGGGCACGACGCTTTCCGAAGGGTGCCCCAGCGCATGACGCGCCTGAGTGTCCGATAGCACAAGCACCGGTCCAGGCTCGACCACTGCGTGATCTGCAATTGTCACGTCTGCCAGATCGTCGAACTCGGCGACCACTACGCGGGCGTCGGCGGCAAGCGCTCGTCCGACCCGATCACTGAGGATCGGATCGGCGATGTGCAACGCCACACGGATGGGACGGGGAGGGAGGCTAGCCACGTGGCCTCTCGCCGACAATGACGGTGACCTGCGTGTTCGCGCCTGCCCGCAGGATATCGAGAGCGAGCGGCTTACCGACGCTTTCCGGATCGAGGTGCTCGAGCAAGCCTCGTACCCCGCCGACCGGCTGACCCGCGGCAGCAGTGATGATATCGCCCTGCAGCAGACCGGCGTTGCCGGCTGGGCCGTCAGCGTCGACGCTCATCGCCATCACACCGCGCTCGCCGTTCTTCCCATAGCCGACCGACTGAAGCGCGAGGCCAAGATAGCCGCGCCCGAGGCTGCCCTTGTCGAGGACGCGGGTTGCAACGCGCTCCACCGTGGCCGCCGGAATGACGAGCACGCTACGGCGCGGACCGAAAACCGCCATACCGACAAACGATCCATCAGCGCCGAACACCGCGCCACCTTCGACCCGGTGCGGGAGCGAGATGTCGAGCCGCAGCAGCGCGTCGATCTTGCCGCCCTGGCGGCTGCGCCAGCTTTCGCCGGCAAGGGAGATCATGCCCAGCGCGGCAATGGGCTCGGCGTCGGCGCGGCCCACGGCTAGGACAAGTTGCCCGGCTTTGACCTCGGCCGCGGCCGCAGGGAAAGCTGCACCTGCCGTCGTGTCCTCGATGCGCAGCAGAGCGACGTCCGTGCTCGGATCGCGGCCGACGAGCGTCGCCGGCAGGCTGCGGCCGTCGGATAGGGTAACAGTGAGGTCCTCATCGCGGTCGAGCGCTTCATGCGCGGTGACGACGAGCCCCGGCCGCCACAGGAAGCCGCTGGACGTGCCTCGGTCGCGGCCGTTTACGGCGACAGCAAATGGGCCGGCTGCGGCGACGGCCGCAACAGTGGCATCGGACAAAAGCTGGAAGAGAGAAGGGGCAGTGCTCATTTTCGGAAACTCCAAGGATGTGCCGCCACAATGTCGAGTGCCGCCGCCGGGCGTAACTGGCCAGGTGGCCAGGTACAATACCCAACCTCCCGATCCCATTTCCTGCGCAGGCAGATTGCCGGGTAGAGATGAGGTTCCTCATATGGTTTTGGCAGAGGTTTTGGACAAGGACGACGCGGATCGGCAGACGGCGCTGGACGCTGTGCTTCTGGACGCCTATTCCCGCACCGTGACTTCGGTCGTCGAGCGGGTTGGCGCGGCAGTCGTGAAGATCGAAGCGACGGCCCCCGGCGGGCGCGGCGGCTCCGGATCGGGCGTCGTGATCGCACCCGATGGGCTGGTGATCACCAACAGCCACGTCGTGCGGGGCGCCCGCGAAGGGCGTTTGATCACCGCCGATGGCCGCGATATCGCCGTCCGTGTACTGGGCGACGATCCCGACACCGATATTGCCCTACTGCGCACGGTCGACGGCACGCTGCCGTTCGCGCCACTGGGCGATTCCAAGCTGCTGAAGCGCGGCCAAATCGCCATCGCCATCGGCAACCCGCTGGGCTTTGAATCCACAGTCACCGCCGGCGTGGTGTCTGCCCTTGGCCGCACCCTGCGGGCGACGACCGGTCGGCTGATCGAGGACGTGATCCAGACCGACGCTGCGCTCAATCCCGGCAATTCCGGCGGGGCGCTGGTCTCGTCCAATGGCGAGGTCATCGGCATCACCACGGCGATGATCCAGGGCGCCCACGGCATCTGCTTTGCAGTTGCCAGCAACACGGCAAAACTCGTCGTCAGCGCCATTATCCGCCACGGCCGTGTGCGCCGCGCCGCGATTGGCGTCGTCGGCCAGACCGTGCCTTTGCCCAAGCGCGTGTCGCTCGCCGCGGGCCTCTCCAGCCGCTCCGGCGTTCTGGTCAGCAATGTCGAGAAGGACAGTCCCGCCGAGCAAGCCGGCATCACCCCGCAGACGCTGTTGATCGCCGTCGACGACATTCCGGTGACCGGCGTAGACGACCTCGTTCGCGAACTCGGCGAACATCGCATCGGCAAGTCGCTGACTCTACAACTGGTCCAGGCCGGCAAGCTGCGCAAGGTCGATGTCATCCCCCGCGAACGGCAGCCGGCCCAGCCCCAGCGGGGCTAGCAAAGAAGCCGCCTGCAACGTAGCGGGCGGCTTCTATTGGCCTAGGCGATGCGGAAGATCAGGGCGTCGCGGGCGGGAACCTCGAAACTTCCGCCGCTCGGCACAGCATGTTGGACCGGCCAGAGCACTTCGCTTGGCTTGGCGCTGCCGAAATCCGGGGCCAGTGTGAGTTCCGTCTTCTGAACCTGCCGCGTCGGGTTGACCAGCCACACGAAAGTACCACCTTCGCCCTGGTGAATACGCGCCTGCAGGGCCGCGTTCGAAGCCCGGGCGTGTTGCTGCTTGCCCGTCCAGGCGAAGAGATCGGCATAGAAACGCCGGTTGTCCGCGCCGCTGTGGTTGAAATAGGCCACCGACGGATTGGTGCCGACCAACAGCGTGCGTCCCTTGCCGAAGCGATTCTCGACGATCGCAAGTCGACCATCGTCATACGCGCCGCGGGCCGTGCCGCTCTGCAGCGAATACGACTGCAGATAGCCGCCGCCGTCGACCTTCTTCCCGTCGAGCTTGAAATGGATGCGGTCCCCGATATCGGGCATGAATTCCACCTCCTCCTCGCGGGCTCCAAATACCTGGTCGAGGCCCATGTTCGGCTGCACTGTTCCCACCGTGCCGCGATCGCCGAAGTAGCCCGGACAGCCTTCGGAGATCAGTGTGCCGCCTTTCTCGACCCAGGCGGTTAGGCGCTTGGCCTGCTCCGAGGTGAACATGATCGGGTACGGGAAGTAGAGCGTATCGTATCCGTCGATATCGTCGATGTGCACCCAATCCGGCTGCACGCCATTGTCGAAGAAGCCACGATAGGCGCCCCACATCGCCGCGGCATAGGTTTTGTTCTGGCCGTTGTGATTGAGGAGGTAGTCGAACTCCTGCGCCTCCGGCACGACCAGAATGCCGATTTCGCCTCGCACCGGCTTGGCTTCGAACAGTGCCGCCTGCGCCGGTTGATTGGCCCATTTGGCAAGCGAGCTGGCCATTTCGGAGCGCGGCGTGCGTGAACCATCCATGCCATAAGAGCCGAAGGCGCCGAAGAGCGCGCCATCGAGCAGCGGCCGCCACCGCAGGTTCAGCACCCCGCGCGCGCCGCCGGCGAACGAAATCAGGCTCCAGATACGGACATCGTCAGCGTCCGCGACGCGACCATCTTCCTTATCGCGGCCAGGCACCTGCGGCTGCAGCCACAGTGGGCCGCCCTGACGTTCGGCATGCCAGAACGGCTTGCCGCGGGAGGCCGCTCGGGTGAGATCCACGCCGTACCAGTTCTTCCACGGCTCATTGCCTTTTCGCGCTGGAACCCAGGTAAAACCGTAAGTCTCGACCTTCGAAGCTGCCAGCCAATCGTCGGAACCGTGCGCCGCCATATTGGGAATGGCGCCGGAAACGCCATGCGCAGCGATCATGTTCTTGGAATCCACGGCGCGAATCGTGTCGATCCGCCACTGCATCTGGCAGTAGTAGTTGTCGCGCTTGAACTGCAGCCAATCTATGCACTGCGGGTATGGCCCCATCTGGATGGGGGGCTCGATGTGCTCCCACGCGGCGTAGCTGTAGCGGTGCCAAGCCTCGCCCAAAGTTTTCAAACTGCTGTATTTGGCCTTCAGCCAATCGCGGAACGCCGTCTTGGAATATTCGCCGTAGTCGACCTCTGGAGAGTAGTTGCACTCGTTCCAGACGTCGTATCCCAGGATGCTCGGATGGTCGCGATAGCGCGTCGCGAGGGCGGTCAGGAACCGCCCGGCAGCCTGCTTCACCTCCGGGCAATTGAGACTCAATGCGCCGGCGCCGCCGCCGTTGTTGGCAAAGCCGCCCGTGGCGGAACTGACGCCCATGATGGAGGGCAGGGGCTGTCCATCGGCATTGAGCTGGCGCGCGTGCTTGAACTCGTACACTGCCCAATCGGGCACCGCGTGGATCAGTTCGGCTATGATGGTCTTGATGCCGTTCTTGGCCGCCAGGTCCATCTGGCGATCGTAGTCATCCCAATCGTAGACGCCGGGAGCGGTCTCGATCGATCCCCACATGAACCAGTGGCGGAAAATGTTCAGCCCATCCTCGCCGGCGACACCATAATCACGCTCCCAATCCTCCTTCGGTGGGTTGGATTTGCGGAAATATACCGCTCCGAACGGCACCTGAATTGTGCTCCTCGACATATGCTTCTCCTCCTTGACAATCGAAGCGCGGACCGGCCCGCCTCTCCACGCCTCATAATATTTAGCCTAACTGTTTTGTTCTTGCTCATGCGTCCGCGCTGGACGAACGGCATGATGACCCCTCTTTCGATAAGCTAACGCGCTCAAAACCAGCCTGCAATCCAAAACGCGCACCAAAATACACATAACGTGAACCTAACAGGATGTGGGGCGTATAGCCCCCCGCGCCGAAAACAAAAACGGCAGGAAGCTGGCTTCCTGCCGTTTCATCACCGATCCTGCGGATGTTAGCGGCTCTTGCTTGCCACCAGCGTTTCAAGCTGGGCCAGCAGATCCATGGTCTTCCGCGAATCCTCGATACCGGGTTGCGGCACAACCCCGCTGCCGACGCATTTGAGGAAATAGTGCAGTTCGTTCTCATAGCCATGGTGGCTGAAGCGGGGGTAGTAGCCGTGGCTTGGGTTCCAGACCAGGGCGTCGCCCTCGTCAGCCAGGGCGAACGGCCCAAACGTTTCCTTCCGCGTGACTGGCGGGCGATTGTAAACAAGGCTCTTGATGTTATCGACGACGATGTTGCGGCGATCCCCGAGCAGTTCAAGCCGCTCCATCGGATAGAGTTCGTCGAGGAACGAGCCGCATTGCACGACCCCAATGCCGCCGCTCTCCGCCACAAAGTTGATGTTGTAGCCCACCCGCCGGTCATCGATTACCAGGCGATCGACGTGCGTGAGCGTCAATTCGCCCATCAGAAATCGCGCCAGATCCAGATGGTGGACGATGTGGTTGGTCCGCAGATGCTCATCGCTGCGATAGGGAGTGGCATGAAACTGCGAATGGTACATCCGGATGCCGCCGAACTCGGGGCGCTGGGAGATTTCGTGCGCCATCAAGTAGGCGGTCATGAAGCGGCGGTTGAAGCCAACCATCAATGACTTGCCTGTGCGCCGCACAATGGCAGCAAGTTCATCGGCTTCCGCGACGTTGCGGCATGGCGTTTTCTCAAGGAAAACATGGACGCCGGCCTCCAGCGCCGCCTTGGCAATGGCGAAGTTCTCGGCGTGACCCACGGAAACGATAATCGCGTCCGGTCTCTGTTCAGCCAGCATCTCGCCAAGGTCGCTGTAGCCGGCCGCAACGTTGTAGACCCGGGTGAAGCGGTCAAGTCGTTTCGGATCGATATCGCAAGCCGCAACGACGACATGTTCCGGCGCCCATTTGAGCGTATGGAACAAGAATTCGAACATGTGATTGCCGCACCCGACTATGCCCAGCTTCAGCACTTCGCTCATGCTTTTTTCCTCCGTTTCGTTTCCTGCAGGGGGGCCTAGCATCATTGATACGATGATTCAATCATACTATGATTGGGAGTTATGAAAATATGAGGTTGCCTGCTTCAAGCTCGCGGGAAGAGAGCGACGGCGCTCCGCAATCATAGCACCATTGCGGAGTAGGCGTGGTGAGCAGACGCCGATCAACCCGCCAATTTGCCACCATCGAGCGAGTTGACTTCCGCATCCCGATGGGCGAATGATCCCCAATATCAGATATCGTATCGGATTTGTGATGACCTTGGTTGCGGTCGAAGACGTGCGAGACGCGGCGCTGGCGGCATTGGTCGGCGCGGGCGCCACTGCGACCAACGCCGACCTGCAGGCGGATCTGTTGATCGAAGCCGAATTGCGGGGAGTGCCCTCGCACGGCCTGTTGCGGCTTGAGCGGATCATCAACCGCATCCACAATGGCGTAGCCGATCCGGTCGCGACTGGCATCCACACCTGGCGTAGCGACGCGTTTCTGGCGGTCGATGGCCAGTGGGGCCTCGGTCCAGTGGTGGCCAAGACGGCACTCGATGCCATCTCGGAGAAGGCACGCCAGACGGGCGTAGCCGTGGCGGCCGTCTCCAACAGCAATCATATCGGAATGCTGGCATGGTACGCCGAAGCGATAGCAGAGGGCGGGCAGATCTTGATCGCCATCACCACCAGCGAAGCGCTGGTGCATCCCTGGGGCGGCCGCGTTGCGCTGGTCGGCACCAATCCGATCGCGATCGGCGTGCCCACCGCCACCGGCCCCTTCGTCATCGATCTTGCCACCAGCATGGTTTCGATGGGTGAAATCCATGACCGCGCCCATCGCGGCCAAGCCATCCCGGAAGGCTGGGCGCTGGATGCAGAAGGCAATTCCACCATTGACCCGAACGCAGCGAAATCGGGGGCGCTGGCGCCTTTCGGCCAAGCGAAGGGTTACGCTCTCGGTCTCGCTTTTGAGCTGCTGGTCGCCTCGATAACGGGCGCGGCGTTGGGACGAAATGTTGTCGGCACTCTCGATGCGACAAACATCTGCAACAAGGGCGATGTCTTCATCGTCATCGATGGCGGCACCGGGCAGGCGGCGGCGATTTCCCAATATCTCGATATCATTCGCGCCACTCCGCCAGCCGAAGGATTTGCCCAGGTGCTGGTTCCCGGCGAACGCGCTGCGGCGCAGCGCCGGGATCGCTTGAAGACCGGTTTGCCACTTGCCGACGATGTGTGGGTGGCCGTTAGGACGCTGCGCGACGCGGCACAATCTGGAATGGAAGCTTGAGTATGAGCTTGTTTGCGACGACGCGCTCCCCGCGCAATGTGGTTTTTGGGCGCGGCCAGCGCGGCGCGGTAGCAGGATATGCCAAGACCTTGGGCACCAAAGTGTTGATCTGCACCGATGAACGCCTCGGCTCGGATCCGGAACTGGCAAGACTGGTCGACAGCCTGCGTGCCGCTGGCCTGCAGACAACGGTCTTCGACAAGACGCTTCCCGAAGTGCCCCTGTCCTCGATCGCCGAGGCCGTTGAAATTGGCAAGGCTTTCGGTCCGGACGTGGTGATCGGCTTTGGCGGCGGCTCGTGCCTCGACATGGCAAAGGTCACCGCGGTGGTACTGACTCACGGCGGATCGCCGCGCGACTATTACGGCGAGTTCAAAGTGCCGGGCGCGGTCATTCCGGTGATTGCCATCCCGACCACGGCCGGAACCGGTTCGGAGGTCACTCCAGTTGCAGTGGTTGCCGATTCCGAGCGTGCGTTGAAAGTTGGCATCGCCAGCCCCTTCATCATCCCGCATACGGCAATCTGCGACCCGGAACTGACGTTCACCTGCCCGGCGGGCCTGACCGCAATCGCCGGGGCTGATGCGCTGACCCATGCCATTGAAGCCTTCACCGCCGCCCCGCGCGAGACGGGCCGCGAAATCACGCACCAGCATGTCTTCCTGGGTAAGAACGCGCTGAGCGACGGCCACGCGCTCGTCGCCATCGGGCATCTGGCGCGCCATCTCGAAACGGCGGTCAAAAACGGCGGCGACGTTACCGCCCGCGAAAGCGTCATGTTCGGCGCAATGACGGCTGGCCTCGCCTTCGGCACGGCCGGAACCGCCGCGGCGCACGCCATCCAGTACCCGGTGGGTGCCGTGACGCATACGGCGCACGGGGCAGGGGTCGCATGCCTTCTGCCTTATGTCATGGAGTACAACCTCCCCGGCTGCACGGCGGAGCTGGCGCAGATCGCCGACGCGATGGGCGTCAAGAGCGCTGCATCCGATCAACTCTCGCGCGCCTATGCTGCCATCGATGCGGTCACAGCGCTGTTTGCCAGCATCGGTATTCCCAAGGACCTGCAGGTCCTGGGCCTACCTGCGGACAAGCGCGACTGGACCGCCGAACAATCGCTCGGCGCGGCGCGCCTGGTGAAGAACAACCCCCGTCCCCTCGACGTTACAGCGATGCAAACCATCATCGCGGCCGCGTATACTGGCGATCGCGCAGGACTGCGCGCCAAAATCAAAGCGGAATGAAAGGCCTATTCCTATGTTGGCAATCCCCGATACGCTCTCGAAAGCCGGGCTCGAAAATTTCGTCAGAACAGATCTGCTGATTGGCGGGCAATGGCGGGCAGGCGCGGAAAACAAGCGGATCGACGTGCTCGACCCCTCGACCGGCAAGGTCATCACCTCGGTCGCAGACGCCACGATCGCTGATGCGATGTCTGCAGTCGATGCCGCCGCGGCGGCTGCGCATGGCTGGGCGGCGACTCCGCCGCGGCAGCGCTCCGAAATCCTGCGCAAGTGTTTCCTGCTGATGACCGAGCGGGCCGAAATGTTTGCCCGCCTGATCAGCCTCGAAAACGGCAAGGCCTTGCCCGACGCGCGCGGCGAGGTCGCCTATGCAGCCGAATTCTTTCGCTGGTTTGCCGAAGAAGCCGTGCGGGTGATCGGTGAGGTCAGCATGGCGCCTAGCGGAGCCAACCGCATCCTTGTCGAGCACCAGCCGATGGGCATCGCCGTCATGGTGACGCCGTGGAATTTCCCGGCCGCCATGGCGACGCGTAAGCTCGCGCCCGCGCTCGCCGCCGGCTGCACCTGCATCCTGAAGCCCGCAACGGAAACCCCGCTCACCGCCTACGCGATGGCGGCGCTGATGCAAGAGGCCGGCGTGCCGCCCGGCGTCGTCAACGTCCTCACCACCTCGCGTTCCGGCGCAACCGTGAGTGCCATGCTGCATGACCCACGGGTGCGAAAACTCTCGTTTACCGGCTCGACCGAAGTCGGCCGCAAGCTGTTGCGCGAAGCGGCGGACCAGGTGATCAGCTGCTCGATGGAACTAGGCGGCAACGCCCCGTTCGTGGTGTTCGATGACGCCGATCTCAACAAGGCGCTTGACGGCGCCATGATCGCCAAGATGCGCAATGGCGGCGAGGCGTGCACCGCTGCTAACCGGTTCCTGGTGCAGCGCGGCATCTTCAAGGAGTTTTCCGAAGGCCTCGCCAAGCGCATGGCGGCGCTCGCGGTGGGTGCCGGCTATGCCGACAAGACCCAATGCGGCCCGTTGATCAATCTCGACGCCGTCAACCGTATTGACGAGTGGGTGAAGGATGCGACCGCCAAAGGGGCAAAAATCCTCACGGGCGGCACGAGCGAGCGCAGCAACGGCTTCTACTATGCCCCGACCGTCATCACCGACGTACCGAAAGGTTCGCTGCTGCTGAACGACGAGATTTTCGGGCCGGTGGCCCCGGTGACGCCGTTCGACACCATCGATGAGGCAGTCGCCGCCGCCAACGAGACCGAATACGGGCTGATCGCCTACGTCTTCACGGAAGACCTCCGCAAGGGTCTGCAGGTCTCCGAGCGCCTCGAAGCCGGCATGATCGGGCTCAATCGCGGCATCGTTTCGGATCCGGCGGCCCCCTTCGGCGGCGTCAAACAGAGCGGCCTCGGCCGCGAGGGCGCGCACCATGGCATCATGGAGTTCCTCGAGACCAAGTACATCTCGGTGACCTGGTAAGAAACAGTGATGCGCTCAGAAATCGTAGCGATTGACGCGCCAGGAATCGAGCAGGCGGTGCGAAGCCCGCGCCGCCGCCTCGGGCTCGCGCGCCATGATCGCATCGAGCACGTCCTTGTGGTAGGGCAGCGAGCGCTTCTGGCCTTCGACCACCTCGGCCGGCGCCGAAACCGTGCGGTTGGCATAAATCGCCACGGCGATCAGGTCGATCAACTGCTCGTAGATCATGTTGTGGGTCGCGGCGAAGATCGCCGTGTGAAAACTCAAATCGGCGTCGGCATTGGCGTTGTGGTCGCCGACCGAATTGACCATGGCGTCGTACGCCGTCGCAACGCGGGCGATTTCCGCCTCGGTGCCGCGACTTGCCGCGCGCGCAGTGGCTTCCGGCTCCAGCACGCGCCGCAGATCTTTGATGGAGCGCATCAGTTCGACGGAGGGGCCCGACTCGTAGTGCCAGACCATCACGTCGGTATCCATGTGATGCCAGAACGACCTGTCGCGCACGCGCGTGCCGATGCGGGTCTTGATCTCGACCAGGCCCTTGCCGGCAAGGCACTTCATTGCCTCGCGGATAACGGTGCGGCTGATGCCGTATTGGACAACCAGTTCGGGCTCGTTGGGCAGGGTGCTGCCTTGCGGGAACTCGCCGCCAACGATGCGACGCCCGAGATTGTGGACGAAATACCCGAAGATCCCGCGTCGTTGTGTGGTGCCGTACTTGCGCACGAAATCATCGAACGGCGATTGCACGATCAGGCTCTTGGGATCACCACTCATCAGCGTCGGCGCCACAGTATCGAGAATTTCAGCCATCGCGTTTCGTGTCCTTGTTGCTCGTCCTCTAGTCACTTCCCTGAAAATGTCTAGAGCAGCGGGTGTTCGCGCTACACCCGAACACTGCCTAAGACGCTCATTTTTGCGTCGTTGTTCCAGAGAGGCCAAACTCGGCCCGTCACGACGCTCAGGTGTGCCCTCGGCGACGATTGCCGAAGGCGCCAATAGGTCGAACTCTCATCGTACCATATCAAGGCTAGACATAGCGATTCCACAGCTTGTCGATATCGATGCGGCCCGACTCGTTGCGCCAAGTCACCATGGCCGAGTCGACCATGGCTTCGGTGCGCAGGCCGACCAGTGCCACGTCAACGAGATTGTTCGACATCACGAACTGCAGCAGGCTTTCGGTATAGTCGAAGGTGTTCGCAGGGTTCACCATCTGCACCCAGCGCTGGAATATGCCGGAAGTGGCAGTGCGCATCGTCGCGACCAGCATGCCCTGCTTCTTGGCCTCGTAGAGGCTGCCGAATGGCCGGGTCGGTTCGTACGGGTGCTGCAGCAGCAGATTGTAGGCGATCTGCATGGCATCGAACTGTCCCGAATTGATCAGGGCATAGACCGCCGCATTGTTGTCCTCGGTGGTAAAGCCGATCTTCTTGATCAGCCCGTCACCCTGCAGTGCCTTGAGTTCATCGAGCGCTCCGCCCTTCTTGAAAATCTGCTCGAGGTTCTCGTCGGTGTAGCTCGATCCGTGCAACTGCAGCAGATCGACACTGCTGCGGCGCAATCGCGACAGGCTGGCCTTGAGCGAGGCCGTGATGCCTTCCTTCGCCGAGAGGGAAACCTTCGTTGCGACGAACAGCGGCGTTGCCAATCCTTCCAGTGCCTCGCCCATGAGTTCTTCCGAAAGCCCATTGCCATAGCCTGGGGCGGTGTCGAAATAGTTCATGCCGAGCGCCGCAGCCTTGCGGATGGCCGTAATGGACGCCGCCCGAGTCCCAGCGGAATTCGCATCGAACTGATCCATGTAGTTGGTAAGGCCGATGGCGGCGCCGCCAAAACCAAGCTTGGTCAAGGCAAGCTCGGGGGCCCGCGCCGGTGTACTGTAAAGTGCCAATTTTCTCTCCCTTTTCGCCGGCGGGCCATTGCATCTACAAAGATTTTACCCGCCACAACGCCCCTGCGTCGCTCCGGCTCATTCATCCTACCATATAGCGGGATTTCGAATTTGTGTAGGGCATCAACGTGGACGAACCGCAGAAATGCTGTGCCCTCCGCTAGAAAGACGGATTGCAAGGCCGGCCTAATGATAGTATGAAAAGCTCATAAGAGGGAGGATTACAAATGACGATCTATACGTCAAAGCTTTATGACCGGCTGGTCTCACGTCGTGGTTTCATCCAATGGGCAGGACGCTCGGCGGCCTTTGCCGGTGTGCTGGCGGCGACGCGCTCACTGCCTGCCGTTTCCGCCGAAGCACCAACGCTTCGCGTGTGGATGGGCGAAGACTATGTCGCCAAATGGAATGCCTACCTGCCGGTGATGATCCAGAAGGTCGCCGCCGAGTTGGGCGTAAACGTCGAGGTCGAACTGACCCCCGACAACGACACGGGGCGGGCCCGCCGCACCACCGCCCTGGAAGCCGATACGCTGCCGGACATCCTGCAGAGTGGCACTGCCGACGCGGCCCAGCTCTATGACCTCGGCAAGATCCATCCCATCGTCAAGGACGTCTATGCCCGCATGCAGGCGAGCAATGGCGGCTGGCTCGACACCATGGCGGCGTTCGTCACCGCCAAGGACGGCAACATCTACGGCCTGCCGTTCTATACCCGCCCGTGGCTGGTCCACTATCGCAAGGACATTTTCGACAAGGCCGGCATCAAGGTTCCGGTCGCAACGCTCGATGATCTGAAGGCCGCCGCCCAGGCGGTGAACGACCCGAAAAACGGTCTGTTCGGCACCGGCATGCCCTACAACCAGGCCGACATGGACGGCCACATGGTGGCGTTCCCTTGGCTCTACAACAGTTCCTGGCAGGACGCGCACGGTAACCTGACCGTCAACACGCCGGCCAACCTCGAAGCGCTGAAGTCATATTTGTTCTTCTTCCAGAAAGGCCTGACGCCGCAGGATTCCCTTGATTGGGGCGGGGTGGGCAACAACAACGCCTACCTCACCGGGCTTTCGGCCATCGTCAACAACACCGGCTCGCTATTTGCCGCGCTACAAACAAAGCGCCCCGATATTGCCGAGGCCACCGTGCTCGGCCCGTGGCCCAAGGCCTTGGCGGATGGCAAGCCGGTATCGACGACCATTGGGTCGTGTCTGGTCATTCCCCACAATGCGCCGAATGCCGAACTGTCCGGCAAGTTCATCGAAAAGATGCTCAACGCCGAGAACATGGCCCCGCTGCTGGAAGCCGGAAGCGGGCAGGCGATGCCATGCCGTACTGAAACGACGTCGATCGAGTACTTCAAGACTGACCCGATCGTCAGCCGCATCGTCAAGGACGTGGTGCCGTATTCGCGCCCGTTCACCTCGCCCGGCCCGAACAACGGCGCCTACGGTGAACTGACCTCGAACAGCACGGTCTATTTCCGCGACATGCTGCATCGCGTGCTAGTCGACAACATGTCGCCCGAGGATTCGCTGAAGAAGTTCGCCGCCCAGGGCGACGAATTGACCAAGAAGTATTCCTGATCTTCC